>NZ_CFKYFN010000091.1:0-58729 GCF_985060555.1 Odoribacter sp.
ACTTTCGTAACTACCTCATTCAGAGAGCGGAAAACGGGACTCAAACCCGCGACCCCCAGCTTGGAAGGCTAGTGCTCTATCGACTGAGCTATTTCCGCAAAATGTATTGTTCCTCACACACTAGCCGGACTCACTATGCTTTTTCGATCCGTAATGGGGAGGCATAAACAAATTTTAAACTAATAACTATCTCTAATAGCTGTAATTTAAAATTTGTGGGCAGTGATGGATTCGAACCACCGAAGGCTACGCCAGCTGAGTTACAGTCAGCCCCATTTGGCCACTCTGGTAACTGCCCTTAATTGTAAAAGAACTCTTTCTTTTTGCGGGTACAAATGTATGCTTTTTTTCTGTTAACTGCAAAATTTTTGACTCTAAAAATGCGAATAATAAATGAGATTTTTTTTTGAAAGATACTATAATTCTGAGTGTCAGGTTACAAATCGTCTTATTTTTATTTTGTGGTAGGATCGTTTGATTCTTTGCCTGCTTTTATCGTAGGGTAAACCTCCTGGCTTTTTCTCGACAAGCAGTATTTCTACTCAGATGAATTTTTAGAAGAGGCTAATATTGTCAATCTGATTTTCAGACTTTGATAGATAAAAGAAAATCCCCAAAGTTCAATGACCGATCTTTGGAGATTTTCCGATTACTTGTAAGTCAGTTCGATGCTGCGCGTTGTATTGGCCGAATCGTTATATTTGACGATCATTTTTATCGGTTTTTCATAGCCTTCGGTGAGCTTCTGTATGGGGAAAGAAACTGTACCGAAATAGAGTTTATCCCGGGAATCTCCGAAATCATTGTGCCGGAATTCGAAGATGAGGCGGTCGTCTTCGGTGGGGCATTGTAATAAATTTACCATATGTGTTTTGCCTGTACTGGGATTCAGATGGGCAGCAAACATAAACTCAAAGTTCAGGAATCCATGAGCGAACCAGGAATTGACGATCTTTACCGGAGCGTTTCCGACACTGTCCAAAATCGTTTCGTCGTACGGAAGAATGGATTTGGTCAGAATTGTGTCGGCATAGACAATCCGGGCATATAAATTCGTATCCTGTTCTTCCAGAATGTTGAATCGTATCCGTAGACGGGTACTGTCGTTCAGTTTTTCAGGATTGAAGTAATATTCCCGGGGATAGAGCAGATAACCATCGTCTAGCTTGACGGTAAACTTTTCGTCGCCTGATTTACTGACCAGGCCATAACCTTCATAATAGGTTTCATAATCATCCTTGCAACCGGTGAAGGAAAAAACAAGGGGGATCAGGATAAGAACGATCCCCGAAGTTAGATTGAAATGTTTATTTTTCATGTTTTTATTTTTAGTTGTTTTCTGTTATAAAGATGAAAACTAACTAAAAAGGTTGCGTGGCCTGAAAGTTAAAATAATTTTTTTCTCAAAGAAAAAATGAACTCTAATCCACCGTCTTTCCGGTTCTTAGCCGTGATTTGGCCTTTGTGAAACAATACGGCATTTTTTACGATGGAGAGGCCCAGACCCGATCCGCCCGTTTTCCGGCTTCTGCCTTGATTCACCCGGTAGAAACGGTCGAAAATACGTTCCAGGTGTTCTTCTTCGATTCCCCGGCCGGTATCGTAGAATGAAAAATAGTAAAATTCGCTGTCTTCCATATAATTGTCGATACCGATCGTGATATTTTCTCCGGCATAGTTGATCGCATTGTCGATCAGGTTCCTGAAAATGGAATAAAGTAGGGTATGGTTACCTTCGATTTCAACTTTCGGGCCGATATGATTGTGAACGACGATGTGATTGTGTTGTAAGGATACTTCCAGGTCGGTGGTCACTTCGTCGATGGTCGTTCGGATATTGATCGTTTCTTTCTCGAATAGGTCGGAGGCTTCTTCGGTCTTGGTGATCAAAGCCACGTCGCGAATTAATTCGGATAAGCGAAGAATTTGAATATAAGCCCTCTCCAGGAAAAATTTCTGCTTGACAGGTTCCAGGTGTTCCTGTTCGAGAATAGTTTCGATGTAACCGCGGATACTGCTGACCGGAGTTTTTAATTCGTGTGCGATATTATTGGTCATCTCTTGTTTCAGCAGCCTGTTTTTTTCTGCCGAGGTGACGTTGTTCAACGTGATTTCGTAACTGTTGTCGTAGAAAATAAGTAATCTCACAGCGAAATGTTTCCCGTTTTTGGCAATTTTTCCTTGCCAGATCGGAATCGATTTGGCCTGAGGATTGACCGGTGTGTTCTTTTGCAGGAAAAATTCGGCTTCTTTGAATTCAGGTGCCTGGAAAATATGATCTACATCAAAGGTAGGTTCGTCTAAAATAGTGTTTACATATTGGATGAAATGGGTGTTGGCATATATCTTTTTGTGATCTGCCGAGAAAATACAAATACCTTCATCGGAATGGTGAAAGTGGCGTAACAGTTTTTCCCTTTCCTGATTGAGCTGATCTTTGCTCTTTTTCAGCATCTTGTAGTTGTCGACGATCTTATGACCGATTTCTCCCAGTTCGGTATCGGGGAAATCGATTTTGTCGTAATCCGGTTGGCTGTGTTCGGCCGTGATGATAAATTCGTTCAGGCCGGATACGGCTTTCCCGAAACGATCTGCCAGATATAACAAAGAAATCAGGGTAGTAAAAAACAAGAGCAGAATGAAATAAGTGAAGATTTCGTCAGCTTTCAGGATATTCTGTACCTGATCGGTATAAGGTAGAGCTACCCGTACGAAATAGTTGTTGAAAAGGCGGGCATCGTAATAATAATCGATACCGGTAGTCTCCGATTTACGAATATTCGTACCGTTGCTTTGGGTTAATGCTTGTGCTATTTCCGGTCGGGACAAGTGATTTTCTACCGTTTCTTCCTCGTCGATATCGTTGTCGTAAAGCACTTTTCCCTGGCGGTCGATAATGCTTACCCGTAATCCTCGGGGGAGTAAGGGAAGCAAATTATTTAACGAATCCAGCCGTTTATCTGCGATCAGACGGTGACTATCGACATAGTTGGCGATGATTTCTGCATAAGCATTGAGACTGGCTTTGAAGTTCTCTGACTTATACATTTTCTCCCTGTTCTGTTGCACTGCAACGATGATGACTGTAAATATGGTAAATACAATCAGAAAATACAGGAAAATCTTCTTTTTATAAGTAAAGTGCATAAAAAAGTAAAAAGTAAAAGGTTAAAGGTAAAAAGCTAAAAAAAGCTATAAGCTAAAGGCTGAAAGCTGAAAATTGTGGACCAGGAGTTGAAGGCTTTTAGCTTAAAGCCTTTAGCCTTTTCAGCATTCCAGGCAGTAACCGTACCCCGAACGGTTGGCGATATGTTTACCGAAAGCTCCGAGTTTTTTTCTGAGCCGGGTGATGTGGACGTCTACCGTTCTCTCCAATACATAGCCGTCTTCTTGCCAGGCTTTGCCCAGAATATCTTCCCGTGAAAAGACCCGGTTGGGAGCTTTGGCCATCATACTGAGTATTTCGAATTCTTTTTTGGTTAAAAGGATCTGCTGCTCATTGAGGTATACGGTCTTGCTGTTGAGGTCCAGAGTGAGTTCTCCGATTTCGATCGTTTTCTTTTTTTCCGGTAGTGCGATATTACCGGCCCTTTTCAATACTGCTTTTACCCGGGCGGCAACTTCTTTGATCGAGAAGGGTTTGGCGATATAATCGTCTCCGCCGATACTGAATCCGGTCAACATATCGTTTTCGGTATCCTTAGCGGTCAGGAAGATGATCGGGGTATTCATATGCATTTCTTTGCGGACTTTTTCGGCCATTTTGAATCCGGACATACCTTCCATCATGACATCCAGTAGAATTAGTTCATGTTCATCGGTCAGCAGTTTTAAGGCTTCTTCGGCTGAATTTGCGATGTCTACTGCAAAACCTTCACTTTCCAGATTGAATTGAAGGATTTCACATAAATCTTCTTCATCGTCGACTACTAATATTTTATTCCGTTCCATATATTTTGTTATTCAAAATCGTTCATTATTCTTTTCTCATTTTTTAACCTTCACTTCCTGCCAGTAGCAGGTCTTCGTCCGGTTTCGGCCAATGTTTGATATTCTTTCCTTCGATCAGGTAAATAGCGGCTTCTGCAATATTGGTCGCATTATCTCCGATCCGCTCGATGTTATAGGCCATGCTGTTGATGCATAGGGCATCCGTTACTTCTTGTTGCGATAATATCTTATCGAAACATTGTGTCGGGAGATGCTGGCCGATAAAATGATGCAGTTCGTCGACCTGGTCATCCGTCTCGATCGTTTCTTTCGCTAACTGGATATCCTCACATGTAAAAGCAAATATAGCATTTTGTGTCATACTTTCAGTGAGTGAGAGCATCTTTAGTAAATCCTTTTTATAGGTTGTGAACAGACAGTCGTCGACTGCTATTTTTTTCATGAAATGGGAAACATTCAGAATCAGATCTCCGATCCGTTCGAGATAAGCGGTCATATCGTAGTAAGAGATGATCATCCTCAGATTCGTGGCCCGCGGACTGTAAAGCACGATCATATTGATCACTTCGTTGCGGATTTTGACCTCTATACTGTCGATGATCCGTTCGTTATTGTTGATCTCTGTATATATCTCCTCTTTGTGGTTGTCGTCCATTAATTGCTTGGTCAGATTCAGCTGGCGGATGACAATCTTTGCTAATACCTGAAAATCTTCGGTTATCCGGCTGAATACTTTTTCTTTTAAAGTTGGCATAATAGGAATTATTTTTTTTGGTTTTTTACATCGGTTTATCCGAATTGTCCGGTCAGATATTCTTCGGTCCGTTTATCCCGGGGATTGGTAAACATAATCCGGGTTTTGTCGTATTCGATCAGTTCGCCGAGATACATAAACATCGAATAGTCTGAAATACGGGCAGCTTGCGACATGTTGTGGGTGACGATGATAATGGTAAATTCTTTTTTCAGCTCGAGTAACAATTCTTCGATCCGGTTGGTGGCGATAGGATCGAGGGCGGAGGTCGGCTCGTCCATCAGTAATACTTCCGGTTTTAAGGCCAGGGCCCGTGCAATGCATAGCCGCTGTTGCTGACCTCCTGATAAGAAAGTGCCTTTCTTGAACAGAGCGTCTTTCACTTCATTCCACAGCCCGACGTTGGTCAGACAAGTCTCTACAATTTCTTCTTTTTCTTTTTTCTTCAGGCGGATGCCATTGAGTTTGTAACCGGCGATCACATTATCGAAAATACTCATAGTGGGAAAAGGATTAGGGCGCTGAAATACCATGCCCGCCATACGCCTGACCTCCATGGGATTCATCTTTAAAATGTTGCGGTTGTCCATCAGAATTTCTCCGCTGATCCTGATGTCCGGATATAATTCGTGCATGCGGTTGATGGCACGCAATAAGGTACTTTTGCCACATCCCGAGGGCCCCATAATGGCTGTGATCCGATTCTTTTTAATATCGGCATTGACATGATTGACGGCATTTTTCCCGGGAGTATAGGAAATACTGACATTTTTAAATTGTAATATCGGATGATCTATTTGCATGATGTAGTAGGACTGTTATAAATTAAATTTTCCATTTCCGGGCGACATTTTTAGCGATGATGTTCATCACCAGAATCAATAGTAATAGAAATAAAGAACAACTCCAGATCATATCGGCCAGGTTCGGGTCGTTATAAAATTCCCAGATGAGCAAGGGGACTGCACTGGTCGGATCCAGAATATCCCAGTTGATCGCTGTACTACCGAGGGCAGTTAGCATCAGGGGGGCTGTTTCGCCCATCACTCTCGACACGGCTAGTAAAGTACCGGTGAACAGTCCGCCGAAAGCTGAGGGAACCAGGACTTTCAGGATAACACTCGTATAGGAGGCTCCTAGCGCAAGACCGGCTTCTTTGAGGCTTGTCGGGAGAAGTTTCAGGGTCTCTTCTGTCGAGCGTATGATTAAGGGTAACATCATAATAGCCAGAGCGACACTACCTGCCAAAGCGGAATAACTACTCAAAGGAACGACAACCCAGGCATAAGCGATGATACCGATGACGATCGACGGCGTGCCTTGCAGGAGGTCGGTCAGAAAACGGATCACATGAGAAAATAAGGTTTTGGGTTTTTCCGATAAGTAAATTCCACCCATAATACCGGTCGGGATAGCGATAACGGAGGCCAGTACCACCATAAGTAATGTGCCTGTGATTCCATTGGCGATTCCTCCGGGAATGATTTCTCCGTTGATTTTCGCTAACATGGCATCCAGGGTACTGGGGGCTGTCTCGGTGAAGAAATTCAGGTTGATCTGTTTGTATCCTTTCCGGACCACTTCCCAGATGATGACTACTAACGGGACGGCCGTTAAAGCAGAGAACAGGCAAACCAGCCAGAAAAATATCCTGTCCTTGGCTTTGCGCCAGCCTGAATGATAAGATGTAATAGGGCGTTGTATCATGTCAGCTTAATTTTTTCATGATCATCTTACCGATGAAATTGATGATAGCGGTGATGAGGAATAGCAATAGACCGATAGCGATCAGGGAACTGAGTTTCAGGCCGTCGGCTTCTCCGAACTGGTTGGCGATGACACTGGCCATCGTGTTGCCGGTAGAAGTGAAAGACGTAGGCAGGATATTGGTATTGCCGATCAGCATCGTGACTGCCATCGTCTCTCCCAATGCTCTTCCTAAGGCCAGGATATAACTGGCGAATATTCCGGAACCTGCGACCGGGAAAATCACCCGCCGGATCACATCCAGACGTGTACCTCCCAGGCTGTAGGCCCCTTCTTTCAATTCTTTGGGAACCATAGAGATAAACTCGGCACTCAGTGAAGAGGCATAAGGGATGATCATGACGGCTAATACGACCGCTGCGGTGAATATGCCGAACCCCTGTTCCGACAGCTGTAAATCGACCATGAAGGGTCGGAGGGTATAAAATCCCCACAAACCGTACACAATCGAAGGGATACCGGCCAGCAGGTCGATGACCGAACCGATGATCGTGGCTGCCCGGGTACCCCGGAAATATTCGCCGGTGAATAAAGCCACAGGTAAAGAAAACGGAATACAAAATACCAGGGCTAAAAATGAGGTCATAATGGTTCCCGTGATGAATGCCAAGGCGCCATATTGCTCATTACCGGGCCGGGGATCCCATTCTACGGAAGAAATGAAATGAAAGAATCCGAATTTTTCAAAGGCCGGTACTGCCCCGCTTACGAGGGAATAGACCATTCCCCCACAAATCAGCAGAACCAATAAAGAGCAGAGAAATAACAGCCGTTTGAAAATATAATCACGCATATTATTTTAGGATTGGTTGACCGTTATAAGTGATGGTTTTCAGGATTTGTTTGGCATTTTTCACTGTCGAAGCCGGCAGGGGAGAATAATGTACTTTTGTCGTTATATCCTGGGCTTCCGGATTCGTTAACCAATTCAGCAGCTCCACCGTAGCTTGGGCCAGGGGTTCAGGCCGGTTTTTATAGGCTTGTTCCTGATAAAGGAGAATCCAGGTAAAGCAGCTGATCGGATAGGCATCGGCTACCGGCGAGTCGGTGATCATGGTGCGGGTATCGGCCGGCATTTCGATATCTGCGGCAGCAGAGATGCTTTCGGTTGTGGGGGCTACAAAATTTCCGGCCTTGTTTTGCAGTTTGGCTACCGGTATTTTCAAGGCAAAAGCGTATTCCGAACCGATATAACCGATCGCCCCCGGAGTTTGACTGATTGTCCCGGCTACGCCTGGATTTCCCTTGGAGGCAATACCTACCGGCCATTTCAATGCTTTTCCGGTTCCGATATTTTCTGCCCACGGAGCACTGATCTTTGTCAGGTAATCACTGAAGACATAGGTGGTACCACTACCGTCGGAGCGATATACCGGGCTGACCGCTTTGTCGGGAAGGGTAACTCCCGGATTTACTTGTTGAATACGGGGATCGTTCCAACGGGTGATTTTGCCTAGGAAGATGTCGGCGATCATGTCACCTGTCAATTGCAGCTCTTTTACTTCGGGTAGGTTGTAAGCCATAACGACAGCACCCATACAAGTCGGGATATGTACAACCGGGGCCGGCATTTCCGCCATTTCTGCTTCAGAAAGATAAGCATCGCTGCCTGCAAAATCTACGATCCGGTCTTTCAGGCTGCGTATACCTCCACCGCTGCCGATTCCGCCGTAGGTCACCGATACCCCGGTAGAATCTTTATAGGTTTTAAAAGCCAGATTGTAATAGGGGAGCGGGAAAGTGGCTCCTGCTGCTGTCAGATCTATATTACTTTTGTGGTCCGAGGTCTTCTTCTTTGAATGGCCACAAGCTGCCAGGCTGAGTGCTAATGCGATAATGATTAACTTGTTCATGTCTTTGACGATTAGTTTTTTACAATGCAATATTAATAAGTGGTTGCTACACCAGTGTTACAATATTATTACGATTTTGTTACAGTATTTCGGATAAAATTCCACTTAACCGGATTGTAATCCGGAACGATGGAAGAGCTTACTGTAAATGTACGGATGACTATTGCCGGGGAGCGAAATTTCTTTTTACTTTGTGGCGATATGTTTTTATTGGTAAGTGAACGAAATGGAAGACAAGAAGAAAGAAAAATTGTTTATGCGGGATTTTTTCCGGAAGGCGGGAAAAGCCATTTATGATTATGAGCTGATCGAACCGGGTGATAGAATATTGGTCGGAGTCTCCGGAGGAAAGGATTCTTTGGCTTTATTGGAAGTATTGGCATTGCGGGCCCGTGATCCGAAACAAAATTATACGGTTGTGGCTGCTCATATTGCTGTGGAAAATGTCGCTTACGAAGTCGACGGTGAGTATGTAAGGCAATTTTGTGAACAGCTGGGAGTAGAGTTTATACGTCGTACGATTGCTACTGCCGTAAAAGAAGATTCCGGTAAACCGGTCTGTTTTGTGTGTTCGTGGAATCGCCGGAAGACCTTGTTCGGGATTGCGAAAGAATACGGATGTAATAAATTGGCCTTGGGACACCACCGGGACGATGCCATCGAGAGTCTGCTGATGAGTATGATGTTTAACGGTACGATTGCCAGTATGCCACCGAAGTTGGCTATGTTCGATCGTACGTTTACCCTGATCCGTCCTTTTATCTATCTTACCGATGAAGAAACTACCCGGTATGCTGCCTACCGGAATTTTAAAAAACAGAAAAAGAATTGTCCTCATGAACGAGCGACGAACCGTCATGCCGTAGCTGAAATTATCCGACAGATGGAAGCTTTATCTCCCCACGTAAAAGGCAACCTCTTTGCGGCGATGAAAAATATCCAATCCGAATACTTACCCTAAGAAAGGTAAAAAGTAAAAGGTAAAATGGAGAGAAATCCATCTTTTACCTTATACTTTATACCTTTTACCTTTCCTCCTTTTATTCGATGACCTGTAGTTTGTCTCCAGCCTTTTCGATGATGGTGCGGAGGTACCATTCGGGTAGTTGCGGTTGTTCTACTTTAGGATTTTTTTCGCCCGGGACCGCAGTTTTGATATTACCATCCATATAGCGGCAGAAAAGATAACCGTAGAAATCTCTCCAGGTGTCTACCAGGTGGTTACCGGTATTGCAGGAGAAATCGGTCAGGAATTCTATTGCTGCTGCACGATCTTTGTCGAATAGTGCTTTAGCTCCGGAGTCTATTCCTTCGACAAACGTTTTGTATTGGGATTCCAAAGCCTTTTGTTTTTCCCGGATTTCCGGATGAATAGCATTATAACGGGTATAAGCGAAATTAGTCACCTGATTGAAAACCCAGAAAGCTGCCTGATCGGTGAATTCCATCATGCTGCCGTTGCCGACTGCATAAGCGTGAGGAACACGGGTGGAGCAGGAATACATGGGGAAATACACGGTACTGGCAGCGTCGTCCACGCCGAACCAAAGGATACCGCCTACTGCATCCGGCAACCAACTGCGGCTTTGTGACACAAAGGTAAAACCGGTTTGTTGGGTGGCTGTGGCCCGTTCGTGAACATATTCTTTACCATCGACTTCGAAACTCATCGGCCGCCATCTGTAAGGACATTCGTAAGGGCCGGCTCCCGGGTCTTTACTCATATCCAGTTCGGTACCTTCGAGATGATCACGCATAAAATCCATGACTTCCAGTACATCCACTTTCCGGTTCGGTTTAACCCACAGGGGCATCCGGTTTGTCGCATAGCCTTTACCGTCACGTTCGATTTTCCCTTTGGCATAGTTCCAGTACTGAGCCATATCGGGATTTACAGCATTGAAGAACGCCCATACCCGGATTTCACAGGCACGGGCACCACTGAAATCTACCGGAGCATAAGTATCGGAAAAACTGAAATCGGCATTTTTCCCGTCCTGGGGATAAAGGCCTTTTTGTTTGGCAAAAGAAATCACATCTTTTGCATATACCGTTGTAATTTCTTTATCATAGATTTTTTTCATCTGGTCGGATGAAATGGAAGTTTTTCCTTCCAGGGGAAAGGTGGTGATCCGTGCCTGGTTGGCATGTGCACAAACATAACCGTCGGGGACCATCCGGGCCACCCATACCGCTCCTTTTTCGCCTTCGCCTTTACCGATCATTTCGAGAATCCATACTTCATCAGGATCACTGATGGAGAAAGATTCGCCTGAACTGGCATAACCGTATCGCTCTACCAGATCGGTCATCACGACAATGGCTTCCCGGGCATTTTTAGCGCGTTGCAGGGTGATATAGATCAGACTTCCGTAGTCGATAATAGCTCCCGGCTGACTTTCCAGTTCTTTACGTCCGCCGTATGTCGTTTCACCGATAGCCAATTGATATTCGTTCATATTACCGATTACGTTGTAAGTCTGGGCAGCCTGCGGGATTTTACCCATATATTTACCGGTATCCCATTCATAGATATCCATCATCGTTCCGGCAGGCCAGGTACCGGCAGGCCAATGATAAAGTTCTCCATACAATACGTGAGAGTCGGCCGAATAGGTGATCATCGTCGATCCGTCCTGAGTGGCTCCCCGGGTGAGTAAGAAATTAGTACAAGCAGAAACTTTGATAAAAGTTATCGCTATAAGAAATAAACTAGCACAACAAATTTTGAACATACGATTTAGATTAAGGAAATGTTATAGTTTACGATTTAGATTTTCCGTTTTCCAATGGCCACTACAGCTGTTATGGGCTGTAGCGGTATCGTTTACCGAATCCGGTCGAACGATTTCAGTAAGGTGATATCTTTCACAATTCCCCGGATAGCCAGCCACGTGAAGATCACACCGATCAGTGGAAAGATAAAACTGATATCGGCAAACCATTCGGCATTGAGTTCGTTGCTACGTTGACGCACTTGTAGCCACATCAGGACGATTAACCCCAATTGAAGCACGATATTGACAATACAAAGACGCAATTGCAGAAATAGAGTCGGTTTCACCGTCTTGGATTTTTTGTGATGAATGAAAATAGTGACTACTGCCAATGTGGTAATAAGGGCATTCAGGATCAATGACATCCAGTTCCAGGTGATGAATACACACGGACTTCCGGCCTGTACCACTTTTGTCGTATAAAACGCATAGGTAAAATTATTCGGAACTACAATGGAAGCAACCGGCATAAAAAATAACAGCCCGGTCACAATTGCTGTACAAAGCAAAAAAAGAGATTGAATACGTTGAATCATAATATAAAGTAAAAAATAAAATGCTAAATACTAAAAGCAAAAGGCTTATAGCCTATAGCTTTTAGCTTAATTTTTCCAGGGTATAGCGGATCAGTTTATTCATATAGCTGTGGTAATCGGCGGAGGCATCTCCGTTTATCCGGTTGGCGATGATCAGGCAGATGGTGGCGGCCCGATGCCCCAAAAGCTTACAAAGGCCTGTGATAGCTGCACTTTCCATTTCATAGTTGGTCACTTTGTAGCCTTCGTAGCGGAAAGCGGTGATCCGGTCGTTGATTCCCGGCATGGCTAGCGGCAGACGCAGAACACGTCCTTGCGGGCCGTAAAATCCGACTGCTGTCAGGGTAACTCCTTTGATGGTGTGTTCTTCGTCATACAGGCGGTCTACTAATCCGGGATCGGCATTGACTACATAAGGGCGGGCTGCAGAGGGGGTCCATCGGCAATGCCGGATAAAAGCTTCTTCGAACGGATGGTCGCAAACCGATTCGTTGTTTGCATAAAACCTCAATACCCCGTCGCAGCCGATGCTTTTTTCCGAGATGACAAAAGAATCTACCGGAATGTCGGCTTGTACCGAACCGGAAGTACCGATACGGACGATATTCAGGGTACGGCCGATCGCTTTTATTTCTTTGGTTTTCAAATCGATATTGGCCAGTGCATCCAATTCGTTGATAACGATATCGATATTATCCGGACCGATACCGGTGGAAATCACGGAAAGCCGGTGCCCCCGGTAACTGCCGGTGATGGTGTAAAATTCGCGGTTACTTTTTTTCAACTCGATTTGTTGGAAATGGGAGGCGATGGTTTCCACCCGTCCCGGGTCACCGACCAGAATGATGTCGTCGGCAAGGTCCTCCGGAAGTAAATGCAGATGGAAAATACTGCCGTCCTCATTGGTAATCAGTTCTGAAGATTTTATAGAGGCCATATTGTTTTTCTTTATGCTTTAAACGCAGTCAAATTTAACGATGTTTGGTTTATTAACCAAATAATCCGGTTCTTTATTCTCCTTGCAGCTTATAGTACCCCCCGTGTTTGTTCTCGATGCTTAGCGCGGGATCTTCACTCAGTTCCTGGCGGAGATGGCCGATGTATCTTTTCAGTTCCCCGATATTTTTTTCCATTCCCCACAAACCGAAACTTAATTCCTTGGGCGATACCCATTCATTGAAGTGCAGGCACAGCAATTGCAGCAATCGCATATCTTTCCCTTTCAGTTTATGCCTTTTGTTTCCTATGGTCAATACTCCGTTTCTCTGGTTGTAAGTGGTGATGGCCGATAGTTTATATCGCGGGTTTTCACCTGTCTGGGAGTAATTGCGTTTGGCTATGTTTCTGAGTTTGGCCAGGAAGACTTCGCGGTCGGTATCTTTACCGATATGGTCCATGACTCCCAGTTCAATGGTGGTGATCACGGTTGCCGGATCGGTATGCGAACTATAGACGATAACCGGATACTGTTTTACTTCGGTGATAATCTGCCGGATGAGGTCGATTCCGTTCTTGCTGCCTTCAAGGTCCAGGTCGACCAATAACAGATCCGGCCTTCGGGTATGGAATAACTTCCAGGCCTCTTCAACATTTGTCGTCAATTCGACCAGAAAGCCGGCCTGATCCAGGAAAACCTTGGTCATACACCCGAAATCGAGGTCGTCTTCCACATATAAAATCCGTATCACACTCATATTCTTTCATTATTATATCGTTAGCCCCTCTTCTCCAACTTATCCTCTTTTCGCCTCTTGCCTCTAGCCTTTAGCTTTTCGCTTCTAGCTTCTAGCCTTTAGCTTCTAGCCTTTCGCCTTTTCGCTTTTCTCTGCGGTATTTCGATGATAAATTCTGTTCCCTGCTTTCCGTCACTGTTCACCTGAATATGTCCGTGGTGGGCTTTTACGACTGCTGCCACATAACAGAGTCCCAGTCCGAATCCTTTCCGTTGTTTATCTCCTTTATAACGTTGTCCCCGTTTGTATTCCTGAAAAATGAATTTTTGTTCTTCGGGTGGTATGCCGTAACCATCGTCTTGTACTGTCAATATCCATTTTTTTGCCTCCCGGCGGCAACCTATCCGAATACGGACTTTTGTTCCTGAATATTTAATCGCATTTCCTAATAAGTTTCCCAAGGCACTATATAAAAGTAAAGGATCGACCTGTGCAAGGGGGACGGTAGGAGAAATTTCTGTTTGTATATCGATTTGTTTGCCGATGCTATTGTTTTGCCTGTATTCCGTTGTGATTTGTGTTAACAATTCCCGGATATCGGTCGGTTGTATACAGGCTTTCAGACCGTAGGCATCGACAGAAAAGGTCAGTAGATTTTCGATATCTTCCAAAGTTTTATCGGTCCATTGTTTACATCGTTTATAGGTTTCGTTCAGGGAGATGGCGGTTTTGTCCTGCTGGTCGGACAAAAGATTTTCCAACTGGCATTTTATATTCAGTATCGGCCGGCGTAGGTTATGGACCAGAGTATGCGTAAATGCTTTTTGATTATCCCGTAGTTTTTTTTCATTTTTCAATAGCCGATAAAGAAGATAAGTCAGACAAATAATCAGGATAAAGAGCAGGATAGAAGTAAGAATACGTTCCAGGGCTAGTTTGAAAAATAAAATCAGGGGGAAATTGAATTCTGCTTTTAGAAGATGTTTTTCGAGGTATCCAAGAGGAAAGACAAGGGATATCTCCGGAGAGGTGATCTGTTGCTTCGTGTTAGAATACTGTGATAGTAATTTCCCCAGAGAATCCGTTAACGTCAATCGGTAAGGTAATGCATGCAAATTTTCACTGGCAAGGTGTGTATCGAGTAGCCGGGCTAAAGTATCCGGTTGCCATTTTCGGGGATTACGGATATCATAGCCGATGATCCGGTTAAGGGAATCCAAATTAACATGGGCATTGACCGGAATAACCGTATCTGTATTACGGATGTTATAATGAATTTTGTTTTGGGAAAGAGCATAACTGGCACTCCACCCTTTCTTTATACATAGTACATTCAAATGACTGATATCTGCCTTTAAAACGTCTTCAATGGTATGGCTGAGAAGAGATTTTTCATGTTCGTATACCTCTTTCAGTGTGAACAACTGAAAAATAAACAATATAATAATTGTAGAAATGATAATGAACCAACCTATTTTTATGTGTCCTTTCATAAGATAAAATTATTAAAAATTGCTACTGTTTTTGCTACTGTTTCAATTAGGTTGTTTGAGAAAATATGCTGAAATTTGTTTTGGAAAGTTAAGTAAAATATGTGATATGTGCAAAATATTTTTTACCGGTTTATTTTTTATCCTTTGGGGTGTGGATCAGAATTCTGATCCGGTAATGGTATTAAATCGCTTCGGGATGATGGATATTGGGGTTGCCGATGAGTGTGGCTCCACCCTGTATTTTGGCCGATCGGATGAAGTACCGGGAAATGTTTTTCAGTATTGCAGTAATTTGATTGTATTCGACCGGCAAGGAGGAATCCTTGAATCCTATAGACTGGACACCGATTTAATAGCCCTTTGTTATGCTCCGGACGAACAAAGGTGGTATGGCAAACGGTTACCGGCCGGAGATCACCCCGATGTTTCTGTGTTTATCCCAATCGATAAATAAAGACTGACATGAGAGGTGGTGCTATGCGATCGATTTTAATAATCGGAACACTTACTTTGGTTGGTATTGCAGGACTTTGGTTCTTGTTCGGAGACTCTACGGAAGTGTTTGAATTATTATATTCATCACCGACTACTATTCGAATAGAACGGGATACTATCGACCTGGATATTGTGAGGTATGGCGAAAAGAAACAGATTTCTTTCCGGATCTGTAATACGGGCGAGGTTCCCTTATTGATCCGTGATGTGCGGCCTTCTTGCGGCTGTACTGAAGTTCGATGGGAAAAGCGTCCGGTACAACCCGGAGAAGAAACGTTGATTTTCGTCACTTTTGAACCGAATTCTTTGGGCCGGTTTATGAAATCGATTGAGGTATTGTGTAATACATCCTCACAATTATTGAGACTGAATTTAAAGGGGATTGTTCTTAATGATAGATGAAGAAAGTCTTGATATTAGAGAGTGTATTATTGTGTTGTCTTTATTTTTGTAAAGATGATTTTGTGTTATATTAAAAATGATGGTTATGTTTAGAAAAATTATTTATGTCTTTTTGGGATTTTTTGCAACAGTGTTTGCTTTGAATGTTGAGACTGGCTTTAATGATGGTATCATGAATGTGACTCTTTATGAAGTAGAGGGATTGGCTCAAGGTGAATGCGGGGATAATGGGTTTACAGAATGTCCAGATCGTGGAAGTACGCTTATATCATGTGTAATAAAAGATCCTGTAACACATGAAACGGCCCCTGGTGAGATGGATTTTTGTATGTCTGAGGGAAGAGGTTGTGCTATTACTCCTTGTTATAATAAATTGTAGTAATTATAAAAAGAATGTGCCAAAAATATTTTATTTATTGAAATGTTTTGGGTGCTTCTTTTTTCATTTAGTGAGACATGTTAAAAATAATTTTACAATTATTGTTGATAATTTTAATTTTTTCTTGTCAAAAACAACAGGTTCCTTCTGTCGTAACAATTAAAGTTCCTGAAATAGCTAATGATGTATGGATGACGATGAGCGAAATCGTGGACACTGCGATTTATATCCCTTTGGAAACGACGGACGAATGTTTGATTGACGCTTCGATGTTCCGACGCATGGAGTATTATAAAGGAAAATTTTATTGTTTTGTATTTACAGGAGGGTTGTATATTTTTGACCGGAATGGTAGATTCCAAAAATTGATTCCGATAGGCCGTGCACCTGGAGAATTAAATGTTTGTAATTCTCATAAAGCGTTTTTGATTGATAAGAAAAATGATCGGTTGGTATTTCCGGGTTGGTATAAATTTTATTATTACGATTTGGAAGGGAATTACATCGAAAGCCGGAATCTGAAATCGAAGTTGGTTCCTGCTCAGGCTGCCTTGGAGAACGGTGAGTGGTGGTTTTATTTTTTCGGAAGTGCTTCTTTTAATAAAGGCGATGCCAGTCATTACTACCGGTATGATTTTGATGAGGGAATAAAGGAAGGATTTATGCCTGCAAGTCCATTAAACCGCTACGCAGAAGGAGGATTTGGATATGGAGTGGATAGTTTAGTATTGGCTTATTCTCCTTTAGTGAGTGATACCATTTATCAGATTAACAAGGGACATTTCTGTCCTGCTTTTTATGTCGATTTTGGGAAAGATAAATATGTTTTGGGGAATGATTACATACAGCATAATATAAAAAATCTGAGATCGAAGACCGGTATTATTACAGAGGTCGTTGCTGGGGATGATGTTATTTATTTCGTTTTTGTACGTAAAGGTTATAGTCAGGAGGCTTACTTCTATAGAAGAACAGGAGAAGTAATTACGGGAGCGAAGCATAAAGAAGAGGATATATTTGTACCCTTCGGTTCAACATTAACTTATACGGACGGTTACTTCGTTGCTTGGGAAAATGCTTATATTTTTACCCAATGGGCTCCAGATATAGCTGCAAGATTGAATGTGAAAGAATCGGATAATCCGGTCATTGTTCTTTATCGTTTGAAAAAATAAAAATCTCGTAGCATATGAGAATAAACCGAATTATAAAATCGATCATGAAGTATATTTTGAAAATCCTGCTATTTCTTATCATTTGTGATGCATGCAAGCGTTCAGATATCGATGTTTTCGATATTGTCGAGGAAATCACTGACTACGACAGTGTTTATTCTGATAAGAATGACGTTTTTAATAGAATAACTGATATGGCGATTTTGGACAGTGTCTTGATAACTAAGCATATGAATGACACATATCATTTTTCATTTATTGATGTCAATGGGAAGAAGATCATAAAAAGATTAGGAAAAAGAGGACGAGGTCCTGGTGAATATCTTCAAATAGGAACTGGATTTACGGTTTGTGGGTCAAAATTGGTTTTTTTGGATGCTATGCAGAAAGAAATAAATTATGTTTCGATTTCTGATGTGATTGAGAATAAAATTCCTTACCATATAGAGAAAGAAGCTTATCCATATACGGTGGATTTTAGGCCCAGGCATATGGATGTAATCAATCACGTAAAAGTTGCAGTTGGATCGTTTAAAGAAGGGTACTTTGGTTTGCTTGATTCAAGTAATAATATACTCGGTTGTTTTTTCGATTATCCTTTTGCTTATGAAGGAGTGGAAGGAATATATAGAGGGAGTGTATACCAAACAAAAATTAGTTCAAATGATATTCAGAATAAATTTGTTATTTTAACCTTAGCATCCGATGTTTTTGAGATTTATCAAATTGAAGGAAAAGATATCCATCGTATATTTCTTAATCCATATAATCACATCCCTCTTATTCGTGAAAGAGCAGGACGCTATGGAATCAGAATAAATGAAAGTATAGCCGGCCTGATGAAGATGGCTGTTTCTGATGAAATGATTTGTTTTACTTATTCTGCAGAAAGTTATGCGAAAGCTAATAAAGCCGGATTTATTTCAAATGAAATTCTTTGTTTTAATTGGAAAGGTGGGAAAATAAAAAAATATTTATTACCTTTTCCAATAAGCACTTTTTGTGTCGATAAACACTTCATTTATGGAGTCAGGTATATCGACGATGAATCGATAATCTATCGCTTTAAACTGTAATTTATTCTCTCCTGCCGGTGTGCCGGATTAAATGTTTGTATGAAAGATCACCGTCTTTCATACAAACATTTAATCCTACATTCATTTTACCATCCGGGATTCTGATCGTGCTGAAGATTAGGATTCCGTTCCAGTTCTACCTGCGGGATAGGCCATAACTCATGCCGTGGCTGGTACTCACGTGTAAACATCAAATCGCCGTAGATATCGGTTGCATTTTTGACTGTCGGGCCATAGATACCCCAACGCCTCAGGTCCCAATAACGGTGGCCCTCAGCCGGCAATTCATATGCCCGCTCGTTACGAATACGTTGCCGCATTTCTTCCTGGCTGTTGACAGCCAGCCAGGGGCTGCCATTGTTCAACGACGGCATCCCCACCCGGTCGCGTACTTTGTTGAGTTCTGTAACGGCTTTGTCTAAACTGTTCTCTTCGTTATATGCCTCTGCCAGCATCAACAGTACATCCCCCAGGCGGATCAACGGAAATTCATAAGGTACCCGCGTATATTCTCCCCAATAACCGTCAAGATTACCGGTGGGAATAAATTTACGCCAGAAATAAGAATTCCAGCCTTCGGAATTCCGGATAAAGGCCTGTGCTTCCATCGGTGAACCGCCTTTTTGGGGATTGTGAAGCACAAACTGCTTATCCATCGGCACCGAACCGGCGTCTGTTCCCAGATAATGGGAATAAGGCGTAATGACATTCAGACACAGGCGGGGATCCCGCTTGCGGTATGCGTCGAGGACTTTAGTTGTGTCACAATTCAATAAGTCGGTAATCTTTGTACTCCCGTCATCTATCGCAACACTCAGGACATCACGCCGGAATTCCGGACTACCGTCGTTGAATCCCGGAAAGATATCGTCCCAGTTAAACGGACTGCCATCGAGGTTCTCGTACATATCCACCAGGTGGGTCGAAGGTACGATACAATTGCTGGCAATGAGGCGCATAGTGGATTTATTGCCCAGAAAACTGCACAATTCCAGCCCGTGCCCTGCCACGTTACCGTCCAGAGACTGGATGGAGAAAATCATCTCTTTGCTGCGTTTGCCGTTGTACAAGCGGAACAGTTCATTGTAATCCGGATGCAGTTCATAGCCGTAATTATTCGTTTTGTTGTAGACGATTTCTTCAAAATCGGCAATGGCCTTGCTCCACTCCCGGTTGTAAAGATATACCTTCCCGCGCAAAGCGTAGGCAGCCCCTTTCGTGGCACGCCCGTAATCGGATGTTTCCCAGGCTACGGGAAGTTTGGAGATGGCATCCGTCAGGTCGTCGAGAATGTGACCGCGGATGGTTTCTGCCGATTCGCGCGGGTTGGACAAGGTGGCGAATTCCTCTTCGATGATACAGCTCTCATCGTAATAAGGTACTCCTCCCCAGCAATTGAGCATTCTGAAATAGGCCATGGCACGCAGGAATTTGGCTTCGCCTATGACACGTGTTTTCACTGTTTCATCGATATCCATGGCGGAGACATTCCGGATGACCGTATTCGAACGGTGTACTACTTCGTAGAGATATTGCCAGGTGTTCTGGACAGAAGCGTCTCCGGATGAAAAAGAGGTACCCCGGGCAATTCCGGCATGGGGAGACGTACCGTCCGCAATATCGGATATCATATCGAAAGTAAAGTCGCGTCCGAAAGCCCAGCCGGCTTTCATGGCAGCATATAGAGCGACGGCCGCCTGATTGGCATGTTGCTCCGTCCGCCAGAACGTTTTGTCGTTCAATTGGTCGGCAGGAGTATAATCGAGCGTTTCACACCCTTGGAGTAATAAACCTATACCTAAAAGAGCGGAAAAAATATAGTGTCCTTTCATTAGTGCTGAATTTTAAAATGTGACATTGATTCCAACCGAATATTGCCTCAACTGAGGATAACCTACGCCGGCGGCTATTTCCGGGTCCAGGCCGGGGAAATCCGTTAAGGTAAACAAGTTGTCGATACTGGTATATATTTTGAGATTTTCGACAAAAAATTTCTCCGAAATATGGCTGGGAAGCGTGTATCCTAACTGAATGTTCTTACACCGTAAATAAGAGGCGTTAAACACCAAGGCATCGCTGGCAATGTTGTTTTTACTGTTGGCATTGTTCCGGAGCCGGGGATATTTGGAATTGTAAGGATTTTCAGGTGTCCAGGCATGGTCGGTAATATCTTTATTCAAGGATTGTCCCATGACAGTGACAAACCGGAATGCCTGGTTGTTATAATAGACTTTGTGTTTTCCTACCCCTTGGAGCAACATACTGAAATCGAATCCTTTCCAGGAAATACCGATATTACCGCCGAAAGTAAATGCGGGGGAGTCGCCGTTGCCGATCTCGATCCGGTCGTTGGCATCCAGATTCCCGTCATGATTCGCATCTGCATACAGGAAGTCGCCCAATTCCGGTCTTTGATAAGTGGCGAAATAGTCCGGATTTTTATCGACCAGAGACTGTACATAGTCCAGATCGGACTGATCGCGGACAATACGGTCCACAGACATGACATATAACTGATTGATGGGTTTCCCTTCCTGCAATTTATAAACGCCGTTAATAGAGGGGACTTCCCCCTGAAATTTGGTCACTTTATTGCGGACATATCCCATGTGGAAGCCAAGAGAATAGGTCATACTGCCGATATGATCGAACCAGCTGATATCGAAATCGATACCCCGGTTGCGTACCTTGCCGGCATTCTGATTGGGGACAGCAGAAGTGCCGTGCTCTAACGGTGCCGGCAATGAAATCAGGATATCTGTCGTCAGCCTGTTGAATACATCCACAGAACCGCTTAAACGATGGTCAAACAACCCGTAATCCAGACCGATATTGGTCATGTGCGTCGTCTCCCAGGTGAGATTGGGATTGGCGAGGGTGGTCTGTGCCAGGCCACTGGCCACCGCATTGCCCAGTACGTAATTGGCTGAAGCATAGAGGGGCTGATACATATAGAAAGTCGATGTGGCGTTGTTGCCGAGTGTACCGTAAGAAACCCGCAGTTTCAGCATATCCAGCCAACCGGCAGCTTTTTTCAGGAAGGGTTCTTCCGAAATACTCCAACCGGCGGATACGGAAGGAAACCATCCCCAGCGCTTATCGGGGGCAAAACGGGAGGAACCGTCTGCCCGCAGGTTTACTTCCAGTAGATATTTATCGTCCCACGACAGGTTTATCCGGCCGAAATATGAACGCATGGCCCATTCTGTATAGTTTCCTTCAATCTCACCGTTGGTACTCCCCCCGTTGATACTGGTCAGAGCATCGTCGGCCAGATCGTATTTCCTGAACCGTTCGTCTTCCCGTTTATTGTATTCCTGACTGATACCAACCAGTGCAGAAGCATTCAGTTTGCTGACATTCCATTCATAGCGTGCCGTCACATCCGAAGTCCGGAACGTATTCCGACGATTATACCGGTTGATATAAGTACGGACCGTACCTTCCCGCAGCAGTACAGGTCCATCCAGTGTAAAGCGATATAAATTTTTGTCGCATAATTGATATTCTTCATTCCGTTCCCAGGAGTTATAGGTGAACGAAGCACTCAGGGTCAAACCTTTTACCGGTGACAAACGGGCAAACAGTTTGGGGACGATACGACGGGTTTTTATCGGAAAATCCTCTTTGTAAAACCACATACGCCGGTAAGGATTAAAATTGCTGACGTTCTCTTCCTCCGGATTTTGCACACCTCCGTACAGACCCGTTTCAGGGTCATAGAGCGTCATGCCGGGAACCGTATTCAATGCTCCCGAACCGAATATCACGTCTCCTCCGTTGGTAGCATTTTCGGCATTCGGATTATTGGAATCCATATAACCGAAGATGTTCATTCCGGCAGTGATCCAGGGTTTGATGTCGACTTCGACATTCGAACGCAATTGATAACGCTCATAATCGGTATTATAAACGATACCCGGATTTTTCACATAGCCCAGAGACAGGTTATAACGTACCGTTTTCGTTCCTCCGATAGCCGAAAGATTATGATTCTGTACCACCGACGGATTCCGGTAAATATGATCCTGCCAGTCGGTATTGGGATAAACGGTGGGGTTAGCTCCGTTGTCATTGCGCCAGGCGTCGATGGAGGTCTGGGAGAAACGGGGGGCTTGCCCGTTAGCACTCAGAGCCGCATTCTGAATCTCCATAAAATCGGCATAGTCGGTGACCAGATTCAAACGTTTAGCTACCTTTTCAAACGAGAAATTGCCGCTGTACGTAATTTTGGCACTGCCTTCGTATCCGGTTTTTGTGGTAATCAGGATCACTCCGTTGGCAGCCCGCGAACCGTAGATGGCCGACGAAGCGGCATCTTTCAGTATCGAAATGTTTTTTATATCCTGGGGATTGATATCACTGATAGCACAACCGGCTACGCCATCGATCACCACGAGCGGATCGGCATTGTTCAATGTACCGACACCCCGGATCCGGATCGTAGAAGTCTCGAAACCCGGGGTATTCCCCCCCGAATTGGTTACGGTCAGTCCTGAGGCCAATCCGGCCAGGGCATTCTCGGCATTGGTGACTGGCCGCTCGGCCAAGGCATCGATGTTAACCGAGGAAACAGCTCCGGAGAGATTTGCCTTTTTCTGTGAACCATATCCTACTATAACTACTTCATCCAATTTTGTCCGGTCTTCATACAAGGTAAGGCGCATGTTTTCCCGCGCATTGACCTCGAGGGTTTTGTATCCGATAAAGGAGATGCGTAACGGGGAACCGAACCGGATATCCGGTAATTTGAACTCGCCGTTAAGATCGGTCACTTGCCCTGTGCCGCTTTCTTTGATCAGTACATTTACACCGATCAAAGGTTCTCCGGCAGCGTCGGTCACTCGTCCCTTGGCCGTAATGATACGCTGCTTTTTCAATTTATCCTTTTGGTCTTCCAACGGTTCCGGAGATTTTTTCCGGTTATCCTTTTCTGCATAAGAAACCGGTTCTCCGGCCGGCCGGAATTCTTTTCCGGCCTCCTGAGCATGAAGCGGCAGCCAGAACAAAGTTACCAGAAAGGTCAGGCATCGTATCCGGACTCTATACTTTCTATTCATATTAAATTTTTTCAGATTGTGCATATTTTCCATTTTTTGAATATACTATAGCATCCAATAAAACACATGCCAACCGGATTTTGCAAGATTTTACAACTGATAAACAATTATTTACATTTTAATTACACAAGCGATAGCTGAGTAATAATTCCCCGGTTTGTGGAATATTTCCCCAACGGGTATCTCCGAATTCTATTATAATTTCCGATTTTTTTATATATATGGTGTATTAAAACGGCTTATATCGGAAAAATCTTTAAATTTGTCTTATTTTCTGATTCGTTATGATTATTTGATGAAACAGAATATGGGATCACTATATTAATTTTTAAAAGAATCGGATGGTTTCGGATAATCGGTGGGTTGCCACAACTAAAGGGATCGTGGTGTTTTTGTTGACTGCACTGTTGTTTGTATTTTGGTACGATCGTGATCGTGAGCTGGCAGAAAGCCATGTAACGGCCGTGCGTTTCGGTTTCTATCGGGTGATTTGGATAGAAGTTTTGTGTGGTATTACAGTGGCTTGGTGCGTTCGGAAAAAATTTCGTTTTCGCCTGCCGGATGCGGGGGTATTGTTGTTGGGGGGATATGTCCTGCTGCGTTCGGTTTATGGGGATGGGATGGTCGGTTATCGGACAGAATTATGGATTTTGTTTGTGATCCTTTATTTTTTATTGCGTCTGCTTTCTTCGCTTTGCCGGAATGCCGTCACGGTGATGTTGTGGACGCTCATGGGAGCGGGATTGGTAGAGACGATTTATGGGTTCGGACAATTGTATGGTCGGTTCGCCTCGGGGCATTCGCTTTACCGGCTGACAGGATCTTTTTTTAACCCGGGGCCTTATTCGGGATTTTTAGTGATGGTATTGCCGGTCGTTTTGTTCTATTGTTTATCGGTGTATCCCGGTCGGCAAAAGAGTGTCGGTGAGTGGAGGTACAAGTTGGAGTCCGGCTTTGTCTGGGGGATACTGTTGTTGATTTTGTCTATTTTGCCGGCCGGAATGAGCCGGAGCAGCTGGTTGGCGGCGGTTGCCGGATGCGGGGTGGTAACGGCATTTTATTACCGGATCAGGAAACAGCTGAAAGAGCTGGGACGAAAACTGGGAAAAAAGGCTTGGTGGGTAGCGGGTATCGGTGTGGTGTGTCTGTTGCTGTTGTTCAGTGGACTTTATCTGATGAAAAAAGATTCGGCCGATGGACGCCGTTTAATGTGGAAAATCGCTGGTCGGGCGATAGCCGAAAATCCTTGGGGGGGATGTGGATTGGGCTATTTTGGCGGTGCATTCGGGAAAGCGCAGGCTGCTTATTTTACCACGGAGGAAGCCTCGGAACAAGAAGAGTGGGTGGCCGGCTCGCCGGAATACGGGTTTAATGAATATTTGCAGTTGGGGGTGGAATTGGGGATTGTCGGGAGTATCCTTTTCTTATTGACTGTCGGGTTGGCGGTCCGGCAATTGCTCTATTCTTCCCGTCCCGAGAAAGGAGCGGTGCTGGGAGGGCTGACAGCCTTTTCGGTGTTCGCCTGTTTTTCTTATCCGTTGAGTGTGATTCCTTTGGTGATTGTATTCGTTCTGTTTATGGCGCTTGCCGGTACGCTGGATGACCGGAAACTGCCTGCGGAGGAACGAAAAAGGACTGTGGGTGCATGGTTTGTCATGGGAGCTTCTCTCTTGATGGCAGGTATTACCTGGCGATTGACGGAGCATAAGGAGGAATGGAAGCAGGCTTATATCCGTTGGGGAGAGGAACAACGTTATTTCAGCATGGATATTTTTGAGGAAACGGTAGATCATTACCGGGATTTATATCCTTTTTTGAAAGACCAGCCGAAATTTCTTTTCGAGTATGGACAGTGTTTGTCGAAAACCGGGCAATATGAGGAAGGGATTCGGATTCTGACAGAAGGTACACGGCTCAGTGCCGATCCGATGTTCTATAATATTATGGGGAAAGACGCCGAAGCCTTGAAGAATTTCGGACAGGCTGAAGCCTGTTTTAAGCAGGCTTCCTATATGGTGCCTCATCGTTTATATCCCCTCTATTTATTGGCGAAAATGTATTTCGAAAGCGGACAACCGGAGAAAGGCCGTGATATGGCCCGGCAGGTGATTCAGAAAGCACCCAAAGTGATGTCGGATGCCGTAAAAGAAATGAAAGCAGAATTGAAAGAAAGACTGCAACCATAGAAAAAGAGAGAATTTGTTAAAAAGTACCGTTCGGATTGAAAAAGAAGGGGAAAAGTGAAGGGAGATTGTAAGGTTTTAATATATTTACAACTAATTATACTTTCGCAATATTTTAAAGAAAAGATATGAATAAAATCGCTTTTTTTGCATTAATGCTCGCCTTGGGGCTTGTCGGTGGTTGTGGAAATAAGAAGGAGGAGAAAAAAGAAGAAAAAGATTTGGCCCGGATCAGCCAGAAACAGGACAAAATCGAGGTGAAAGCAGCAAAAGTCCGGCTGGCTCCCTTTGAAATGGAATTGGTCAGTAATGGCAAAGTTAATGCCCGTCGGAAAGCGGTTTTGGCTTTTATCACGAATGATGTGGTCAGGAAAGTACATGTGAAAAATGGAGAAAGGGTGAAAAAAGGAGATCCCATCGTGAGCGTGGACGAACTGAAAGCCGGTCAGCAGTTGGAAGCCGCCCGCCTGAGCTGGGAAAAAGCGAAGCTGGAATTGAGGGGACGGCTGATGAATGAGGGGATAAATTCATTGGAAGATACGCTGGACGAACGTGTAATCTCTAAAACCCGGCTGGAAAATATCAAATTACAGATCGGTTATACCTCTGCGGCTAAAGAATATGAAAAAGCGGTGTACGATTATTCGAACATCACGGTGTATGCTCCTTTTGACGGCGTGATCGCCGATCTGGAGGTGAAGGAATACAACCAGTCCTCTGCCTATAAAGAGGTTTGTTCGGTAATCGACGATGCTACCATGGAGATTGTGTTTAACGTACTGGAAACCGAGATCGCCCATTTGAAGGCAGGGATGGAAGTAGAGATTACGCCTTATGCAAACGATAAAGTTACCCTGAAAGGCACGGTGACTGAAGTGAATCCGAAAATCGATGAAAACGGTATGGTGAAAGTCAGGGCTACAACCGATAATCCCGAAGCAGTGTTGGTGGATGGAATGAATGTCAGTATATTGGCTAAACGGCAAATCGCCGATAAATTGATCGTCCCGAAAACAGCGGTGTTGCCGCGGCAAGGGAGAAAAGTCGTGTTTGTCTACGAGAACGGCCGGGCTATATGGAAATATGTCGAAACAGGATTTGAAAATAGCCGGGAAGTGTGTATCGAATCGGGATTAAAAGAGGGGGAAGAGGCTATTTACGAGAATAATCTGGGGTTGTCGCACGAGTGTGAGGTGACGCTGATAAATAAAAAGGAGTAGTAGTTCCTGAAAACACTTGGAAGGTGAAATTATCTGCTTTTTCTGTCAATACTATTTTTGTCGTACTGATGCTTTTAGGGATCAGTCTGATTCCTGTGTTGTCTTTGCAGTTGCTCCCTTCTTCCCGTTCGAACGATTTGTCGGTATCTTTCTCTTGGGATAATGCCGGCCCCGAATTACTGGAAATGGAGGTGACGACCAAATTGGAAGGGGCTTTGGCGCGGACGAGAGGGTTACGGGAAATTGTTTCGGAGACCGGGAATGGCTGGGGAACAATCAGGCTTTCTATCGATAAAGAAGAAAATATCGATGCCATTAAACTGTATCTGGGGTCTGTCGTCCGTTCGGTGAAAAGCGGATTCCCGGAAGGAGTACAGGTGTCGGAAGTACGTGGAGGAGAATACAGTTCCGGTAAAGAAGCTAAAAAAGAACGGCAGCTTTTATTGACTTACGGTATTTCAGGGCCTGGTACTACTCAGGATGTCTCCCGTTTTGCGGAAGACAATATCTCGAACATCGTCTCTACCATGCCGGGGATAGAAAGTGTGACGGTAACCGGGGCTGTTCCCATGGAATGGGTACTGATTTACGATCAGCAAGTGCTTGAAAATATCGGTATCAGTGCTTCCGATATCCGCTCGGCTTTGAACAATTATTATATGCGCCGGGATGGGGGAAAAGTATTGATCGATACCGTTCCTGCCAAAGAATATGCTTATATTATTTTCCGGGGTAATCCGCTGAGTCATGAGATCGATATGCTGAATATGCCGATCAAGACACTGGGGGATCGGATTGTTTTATTGAAAGATATCGCAACCCTGGATTATCGGGAGAAGTCTCCTTCCTCCTATTACCGGATCAATGGTCTGAATCAGTTGAATATCAATATTTTCGCAGAAAAGAATGCTAATGTGATCGACCTTTCGGCCAAAGTCAGGGATAAGATGGATTTGTTGGAAAAGGATTTCGGCGGAAAATATTCTTTACAGATGGCTTATGATGCCAGTAAGGAACTGGAAGATGAATTGAACCAGACGCTTTTCCGGACCTTATTGACGATTTTGATTCTGCTGATTTTTGTGTTTCTGGTGAGCCGGGATTTCCGCTATTTGTTGATTATCGCCGTTTCTTTAGCTGCTAATGTGCTGATTGCTTTTGTTTTCTATTATTTCCTGAAAGTAGAAATCCATATTTATACTCTGGCAGGGATAACTGTGTCGTTCGGTATCATCATCGATAATGTGATCGTTATGGCCGATCATTACAGACATCATCGTGACCGGAAAGTATTTATGGCTATTCTGGCTGCGACGCTGACGACGATGGGGGCTTTGACCGTCATTTTCAACATGGACAATGAGATCATGCGGAATATGTGGGATTTTACTACGGTTATCATTGTCAATTTGTCCGTATCGTTGTTTGTAGCTCTTTTCTTTGTACCGGCTTTGATGGAAAAAATACCGTTGCGGAAAAAAGAAGCCAGAGTGCGTGTTGCCCGCAAGAGAAAAGTTGTAAAATTTACCTGGAAATACAAGCGGTTTATCGGGTTCACCTGGAGATTCAGGAAAGCATGGGTGATTTTGGCTATTCTCGGATTCGGATTACCTGTATTTATGATTCCTTCTTCAGTGGACCGCGATAAGTCGTATGCCGAGACCTATAACCGAATCTTTAGCAGCGAATGGTTTCTGACGATCAGACCCTGGATGGATAAGCTGTTGGGAGGAAGCCTGCGCTTGTTCGTGGAAGGAGGAAAAGGGGAGTGGAGGCAAAATGACAATAACGACCGTATCCGGACCTCCCTGAGTGTAGTGATGACAATGCCGCATGGAGCGACGCTGGAACAAATGAACGAGGCATTTATGAAAGTGGAAAATTTTGTCTCCGGATTTCAAGAAGTCGACCTTTTTACGACGAGTATCAGTTCTGCTAACGAGGGAAGAATGAAAATCACCTTTAAAGAAGAAGCCGAGATGACCGGTTTCCCCGAGATGCTGAAGAATGAGTTGGTGCGTTATTGTAATTCGATCGGGAATGCCGATTCACAGATTTCCGGAGTCGGAAGGAGTTTTTCCAATAGCCTGGGAGACGGTTACCGCAGTGAAGAGCTGAAGGTGGTGGGATATAATTACCGGCAAGTGATGAAGTATGCCGAAGTCTTGAAGAACAAGCTATCTGAAAACCGCCGGGTGAAGAAATTATATATCGGAAATGCCCGGAATCCCGAGAAAATGAGGGAGTTTGTGGTGAAAGTCGATAAAGCTAAACTGGCCCGTAATAATTCGAATGTCAATGATATTATGTGGAGATTGAGGAGTTTGTCTTATGCCCGGGATGAGTATACTACGGCTTATATCGATAACGAACAGACTTCTATTGTTATCCGGCCCAAAAATACGGTGGAGACCAGTATCTGGGAGATGCAGAATTATCCGGTACAGGGCGATAAAGCCACTTTCCGTTTGAGTGACGTCGGCACAATCCAATATGAGGATACGTTCGATAAGATCACGAAAACGAATCAGGAATACGATGTATCGGTACAATATGATTTTATCGGGGATTATATGTTGTCGAATAAGGTGAAAGAGAGAGTGATGAAGGAAATGAACCAGAGTATGCCGATCGGTTTCCGGGTGAAGGAAGGCCGGGATTATTGGGGAGGATACTGGAAGATGAGCAATGGGTTCGATCGGCGTATTCTGTATATCTTACTGGTATTCGGTATAATTTATTTTATCTGTGCCATCTTGCTCGAATCCTTGAAGCAAGCGATGATCGTAATGCTGATCGTGCCTTTGTCGTTTATCGGCTGTTTTTTGGGTTTTTACTGTTTCGGGCTGGTATTTAACGAAGGGGGATTGGCGGCCTTTATCCTGATGTGCGGATTATCGGTGAATGCGGTGTTGTATATTCAGAACGATTATAATAATAAGATCATTGCGGGAAAAGCGAGAGGGTTACAAACTTATTTGAGTGCCTGGAATGCGAAAATTATTCCGATTCTGCTGACGGTTATTTCCACAATTTTGGGATTTATCCCTTTCCTGATCGGAAGTAACGTGGCCGATTTTTGGATCAGCCTGGCGATCGGGACGATGAGTGGCCTTATTTTTTCTGTATTGGTGTTGATGATTTATCTGCCTTTGTTTTTTATGCGTAAGGAAGATAAAGCGGGATGCAGACGGAAAAACAGTGGGATGAAGGAAGGGGGAAGAAAATGGTTAAGTCATATTGAATTGAATAAGATACGGGGATTCATAAAGCATTGATGTTTTCCTTTTTGGTCATTAAATATTAAGAAAATGATTGGTTTTTTACTCAAACGTCCCGTCGCGGTAATCATGAGCACCATTGCCTTTTTGGTATTGGGGGCAGTGGCTATGTTTCAGCTACCGGTTTCATTGATGCCGGATGTAGATATTCCCGAGATCAGTATACATTATACTCAGGATAATGCCTCGGTCAATGAAATGGAAAACAGTATCACCAACTTACTGAGAGGGCAGCTGCAACAGATTCCGTCATTATCGGACATTACTTCCGAATCCAGGGAAGGGAGCGGAACGATAACCATGAAGTTCGAATACGGCACTTCGATCGATTATGCTTTTATCGAGGTCAATCAGAAAGTGGATGCTGCGATGAACAGCTTCCCTAAAGAGATGCAACGGCCTACGATTATTAAAGCTTCGACTTCGGATATTCCTGTATTTTATATTCAGTTGAATTTAAAAAAATTGGAATCGGATATCAAATTCCTGGAATTTTGCGAATTTGCCGATGCCGTTTTGAAAAAGCGGTTGGAGCAATTGCCGGATGTCGCGATGGTGGATATTAGCGGGATGTATCAGCCCGAAATGTATATCTTGCCCGATGAAGCCAAAATGAAGAGTCTGAATATTACCCAAGATCAATTGAAAGAAGCTATCGATCAAAATAACCGGGTGTCGGGAAGCTTGTCGATCCGGGACGGTTACTACCAATATAATATAAAATTTACCAGTCAGCTGATGTCGGTCGAAGATGTCCGGGAGGTATACCTGAATATCGAAGGGCGTCTGATGCAGGTGAAAGATATTGCCGAAGTGGGCATACGGCCGAGAGATAAGAGAGGGATGTTCGTGAATGGCGAAAAACAATCCCTGTGTATGGCGGTGATCAAACAATCGAGTGCCCGGATGTCGGAGATGAAAGAGAAAGTCAGTGAAATGCTGGAAAATTTTGAAACAGAATATCCGGATATCGAATTTTCCGTATCGCGGGATCAGGCTGCCTTACTGAATTACTCGATTACGAATTTGCAGCAGAGTTTAGTATGGGGGATTATCCTGGCTGTGTTTATTATGCTGTTTTTCTTGCGGGATGCCCGTTCACCGATGATTATCGGGATCAGTATACCGGTTTCTGTGGTTATCAGTGTACTGTTTTTCCAGTTGATCGGTTTGTCTATCAATACCATTTCTCTGTCCGGTTTGATCATGGGGGTGGGGATGATGATCGATAATTCGATTATCGTCATCGATAATATCAACCAGCGAAGGGAACGGGGAGATTCGCTGTTTGTGGCTTGTGCGGACGGTACGGCCGAGATTTTCCGTCCCCTGTTGTCTTCGGTGTTGACGACTTGTGCGGTATTTGTGCCGTTGATATTTCTGGGAGGAGTTGCCGGGGCTTTGTTCTATGACCAGGCGGTAGCTGTAGGTGTCGGGCTTTTTGTCTCGCTGATCGTTTCGCTGACGATTGTCCCTGTCATTTTTTTTCTTCTCTTTAAAAGAGCACATGAAGACGGAAAAATCAGTAATTTCGTCAAACGGATCAGTTTTAAACATCTGGATAAGTACTATACGATTGTCTATCACTTTGTGTTCTATCACCGCCATAAGACCATGCTGATCGTGGCTGTGCTGGTATTGTTGGGTGCTGCTACGGCTTTTTTCACTAAAGTGGAACGGATGCCTCCGGTAGAAATCAATGAAATGTTGATCCGGACAGACTGGAACAATAGTATTCATGTCGATGAAAATTATAACCGGGTGCAGGATATTATCCGGCAGTTTAAGGGACGTTGTACTGAAATATCCTGTCATATCGGTGAAAAACAGTTTTTCCTGAATCCCGAGGATAACGGTAATATCAATGAGGCGGAGTTTTATATAAAAACTACCGATAATGAAAGCCTGAAAGTTTTGGTCGGGGATATAACCGCTTATATTAAGAAAAACTATCCGGAAGCCCGGGTAGAACCGGCGAAGGTGGAAAATCTGTTCGAACAGTTGTTTAAGGGAGAAGATGCTCCTTTGATCATTTACCTCTCGGGAGAATCTGCCCGCAAGATAGAGGAACTATCGAAAATTAATGCATTCATCGACCATTTGAATGAGGAAATGCCCGGACTGAAATTGAATAAACCTGCCGTACAGGAAAGAATCGTAGTCCATATCTTGCCCGAACGTTTGGCGTTGTATAAAGTGAATCAGAATGTGTTGCTGAATACGTTGGAAAAGAATATCAGTAAGGTCAGTATCGGAAAATTGAATACGGGGAACCTTTATATTCCGATTGTCATTACTGAAAATGAACATACGATCCGGGATATTCTCAACGAGGTGTATGTGTCTAATTCGGATAGGAAGTATATTCCGGTAGCTGCGTTGACCGATTTGTCAATGGAATACGATTACAAGAAAATTTTCGGGAAAAAAGAAGGAGTCGTCGTGCCTGTTCAGGTTTACCATACAGGAGATAGCATCCAAGAAATTATAAAGACGGTGAGGACAGAAGCGGTAAAAGCTAATCTGGATCCTCATTTCGGAGGGGCTTATTTCGAGGGGAATGAGACTTTCTGGCAGATGTTGATGATCGTAATCGTGGCCTTGCTGATGCTCTACTTTATTTTAGCCAGTCAATTCGAATCGTTGACATTACCTTTGATCGTATTGATCGAGATTCCGATCGATGTGGCGATGACTTTGCTGGCATTGTGGATTTGTGGGATCTCACTGAATCTGATGTCGATGATCGGTATCGTGGTCATGAGTGGTATCGTGATCAACGACTCGATTCTGAAGATCGATACGATCATCCGGCTTCAACAACAGGGATTTCCTTTGCTGGAAGCCATTCACGAAGGTGGGGTGAGGCGGTTGAAGCCGATTCTGATGACGAGTTTGACTACTATTTTTGCTTTGATCCCTTTTTTATGGGGTGACGATATCGGTTCCCAATTGCAGCGGCCGCTGGCGGTAGCTATGATCAGCGGGATGACGATCGGTACTCTGGTCAGTCTGTATTGGGTACCTCTGTGTTATTATTATTTAGTTAGAAAAAAAGGAGAATAGACGATGGAAACATTTACGCGGTGGGTGTATTATTTTTTGGAGTCTTTAGGTCTCGATCTCAGTTATATGACTAATCTGAATCGCCTGATTGTTCTTGTATTGATAGCCGTATTGGCTTTTCTGACAGATTGGATTTGCAGGAAAGGGATTGTACGGTTGGTGCGTAAGGTTACCCAAAAGACAAAGGTGACCTGGGACGATCTGTTGTTTAACGATCGGGTCATGAATAATTTCTGCCACATCCTGCCGCCTGTGGTAGTATATATACTTTTGCCGATCGCTTTCCCCGACGGATCGGATGCCCTGGCGTTTATCCGAAAGCTGTGTATGGTGTATATTATAGCGGCTGCTTTGCGGTTTATCAACATTTTTCTGGGAGTCATATTCCAGTTGGCCACACAGAAAGAAGTATTTCGTGACCGGCCTCTGAAAGGTGTCTACCAGATTATTCAGGTCGCTTTGTTTTTTGTCGGTTCGATTTGCATTATTGCTGTATTGATCGAGAAATCTCCTATCCATCTTTTGGCTGGTTTGGGAGCTTCGGCTGCTATTTTAATGTTGGTTTTCAAGGATAGTATCATGGGCCTTGTTTCCGGAGTGCAACTTTCGGCCAATGATATGTTGCGCCCGGGGGATTGGATTACGATGCCTAAATACAATGCCGACGGTACGGTGATCGAAGTGACTCTGAATACAGTGAAAGTCCGTAATTTCGACAATACGATTATTACGATCCCGCCTTATGCATTGGTGAGTGATTCGTTTCAAAACTGGAGGGGCATGCGGGAGTCCGGTGGACGTCGCGTGAAACGTTCTGTCAATTTGGATGTGAATAGTGTCTGTTTCTGTACCCCGGAAATGCTGGAAAGATATAAAAAGATCGTTATTTTAAAGGAATATATCGAGCAAACCGAGCAGAAAGTACAACAATACAATCAGCAGCAGGGGATCGACGATTCTGTGCCGGTCAATGGAGTACACCAGACAAACCTGGGCGTTTTCCGGGCTTATCTCGAATTATACCTGAAAAATTTACCTGTCGTAAATTCTGATTTGACGTATATGGTCCGGCAATTACAACCGACCGAAAAAGGAATCCCTTTGGAGGTGTATTTCTTCTCCAGAGAGAAAGATTGGGTGCCTTATGAGAAAATCCAGGCCGATGTTTTCGATCATATTTTTGCGGTAGTTCCTTATTTTGGTCTAAAAGTATTCCAAAATCCTTCTTCTGCAGATATAGTCCGGGTTTTAGAAAGAGTGTGATTGGTGTTTTGTATAAAACAATCCGTTTTTTTTATAAGTGTATCTTGATTTAATCGTTCTATCTTTGGGGGAGATAAATGACCTAAAATCGAAAACAATGAGTAAAATTTTATTCGGATTGGTGGGGATTGCTTTGATCAGCTCGTGTACGCGTCCGGGAAGTTTATATAATGGCGGACAACGGATTGCTAATTGTGTTACTTCAGAGCCTTTTGAAGTACCGGTTCAGGAGGGGTGTGCCACCTATGTGATGTATGGGCAAGATACTGTCGCTATTGTCACTCAGCCGATGACCATACAAATCCCGAAAGGGATGAAAGTATCGACGAAGGGAAGTACCGGTGATGAAATCTCGATCGAATATGAGGTATTGAACGATACAGATGCTAAGATTGCTTATAATAAATCCTGGCAGGCGATTATGTTCGAAGATACCCGTTCCGGTGATTATGATTACAATGATTTGATTATCCATGTTCGGAATTTGCATTCCTGGAATAAATTGCAGATCGATATTCAACCGATTGCTTTAGGGAGCCAAAAGGTGATCAAACTGGGATGTGTGATCGGTAATGATAAAAGCGAACATATCATTTCGGAAGATGTGCGTAAAGACTTGTTCGGTGGTGAAAAAGGATTTATCAATACACAAAGCGATCTGCAACCGGTCTGTTATAGCCTGGAACGCCGTCTCGACCATGAATTGGAAAAAGGGAAAGATGAATATGCTAGTATCGCCTGGTTTATTGAAGTAGATGATAATCGGTATTTTGCAATAAATGCCGATGCTGAATACAGTGACTATGATTTATTGAATGAGGAAGGGATGCCTTATGGTCTGGTCGTTTATGGTCTGAACGGCAGTCACGGTACGTTTGCTTATGCCGAAGAAAAAATTTCTTTGTTCGAAGCTTATCCGGATTTCAAAAATTGGATTAATGGGGAAGTAGTTACTTTTGGGGAATATGCCGACAAGAAAATGATCTACAAATACAATTATGAAAAAATCCCCGGGACGACTAAGCGGATCTGGGATTGGCAATAATGGAAGGGCTGACAGCCTAATCCTTCTTTTACGGTAAAAAGGTGTAGTCGATAACAACGTTAAAACTGAATGCTCATCGTTTTTGTTTAGAATAGAATAAGTTTTAAACCTTATGAACTTTCTAAACTAATTTAATTCCAGGTTTATTTTTTCTTTCTATTCCGATTCCGGGTGAACCGGTCTGATGACACAAAAAACGAAATAGAAAATGGATTCTACTCTCACTGAGATTTAAGTTCTGAAAACGGTACCGCTTTGTCCGTTTGCTTCATTGCTACTCTCCAACTACAATATCGACTTAGCATGTTTTGAGCGAGAAAAGGAGTAAAATGGGACGAAAGGTCCGTCCCCGGAGTACGGAATAAAAAACAGCAGACCGGGTAGGGCCTGCTGTTTTTTATAAAGATGAATCTTAAACTATTTGGCATAGTTGATTGCCCGGGTTTCGCGGATGACGGTTACTTTAACCTGTCCGGGGTAAGTCATTTCATCCTGGATTCGTTTTGCGATATCGAATGAAATTTTTTCTGCTTCTGCATCCGAGATTTTTTCACTCCCAACAACGACTCTCAATTCCCGTCCGGCTTGGATGGCATAGGTCTTCACAACTCCATTGTACGAGAGTGCCAGATCTTCCATATCTTTCAAGCGTTTGATATAAGATTCGACGACTTCCCGACGTGCACCCGGACGAGCTCCTGAGATCGCATCACAAGCCTGTACGATAGGTGCGATCAGTGTCGTCATTTCGATTTCTTCGTGGTGGGCTCCGATAGCATTACAGATATCCGGTTTTTCTTTATATTTTTCAGCTAATTGCATACCCAGAATAGCGTGTGGTAATTCCGGCTCGTCGTCGGGCACTTTACCGATATCATGGAGTAATCCGGCACGTTTGGCTTTCTTCACATTCAGACCCAGTTCGGCTGCCATGATCGCACAAAGATTAGCTGTTTCACGGGCATGTTGCAATAGGTTCTGACCATAAGAAGAACGATATTTCATTTTACCGATCAGACGGATCAATTCGGGATGTAAACCGTGGACTCCTAAGTCGATTGTGGTGCGCTTACCGGTTTCGATAATTTCTTCTTCGATTTGTTTTTTCACTTTATTCACTACCTCTTCGATGCGGGCAGGATGGATACGTCCGTCTGTTACCAGCTGGTGTAAAGACAGACGTGCAATTTCCCTTCTTACCGGATCGAAACCCGAGAGTACGATCGCTTCAGGAGTATCGTCGACGATGATTTCAACTCCTGTTGCAGCTTCGAGTGCGCGGATATTACGACCTTCGCGTCCGATAATCCGGCCTTTGATTTCGTCCGAATCGATGTGGAAAATAGAGACTGCATTTTCGGTCGCTGTTTCGGTCGCTACACGCTGAATCGTCTTTATCACGACCTTTTTAGCTTCCATATTGGCAGTCATTTTAGCTTCCTCCATGATCTCGTTGACATAAGAGATGGCTTCTGCCTCTGCTTCTTCTTTCAGAGAGTTGATCAGTTTTTCTTTTGCCTGCTCACCGGACATACCTGAAATGGCTTCAAGTTGTTCGATTTGCTGTTTTTTGATCTTGTCCAATTCTGCCGTTTTCTTTTCGATCAATTCTTTTTGTACTTCTATGTTGCTTTGCTGGCTTTGGAGTTCTTTCCCTTTGCGTTGTATTTCTTCCAGTTTGCGCGAAATATCGGTTTCCTGTTGTTTTAACTTGTTTTCGGCCATCAACAGCTTATTATTTCTGGCAGCAGCCTGTTTTTCATGTTCGGCTTTGATCTGTAAGAATTTTTCTTTAGCCTGGAGAATTTTATCCTTTTTGATCACTTCTGCTTCAGCTTCAGCTTCTTTGATGATATTTTGTGCCCGGTATTTCATGGCTAATCTCATAATAAACCAGCCGATCGCTATACCGACGAACAAAGCTATCACGCTTGCGATTATTGTTGTCATTGTCATATTTCTGTTATTAATTAAATTTATAATATAGTTTAATGTTACACTGTTTTCTCTTTTTGTAAATGCACAAAAAAATCCCGCACTATTTCTTTTTAATAAAACCCCTGTATGACACGGGTAGAGCTGCCATTTGATTCAGACTTCCACTGTCCCGAAGGAACTCCGAAGAGTCGAGGCCTGTCTTGTGCAAATATAAGCGTCTGCTCTAATTGTTTGAGTGTTGAGTTTTTCGCTTAAAGTCGAAATAATGCGGGAATATCTATGTTCAAAGAACTCTAAAAATACTTACTCTTTGATGAATTCATCAAGTTTCAAATTAATTTGTTCTATTTCATTAAACTTCTGTTCTTGTTGCAGCATTTTTATCGTATGCAACAGCGAAACATAAGCTAAAAAATAAAAAGGCTCCGGTTCTGTATTTCCGGTTTTATATTTTAAAACACGTTCATTAATTTCCTTTGCCGCTTTCCGGATGATCTCTTCATCTGCTGCTGAAATATTCAAATTCAGAGGTATATCGGCAATAGTTAAGTTAATGTTGCGTTTTTCAGACATAATTAATTATTCAAAAGAGCAATACATTTATCTATCTCCCGCACCAGTTGGTTGATTCGCATTTTCGCTTCATAACTTCCGTTCCCTTCCGAAATTGCACTAGCCACTCTGGTTGTTTTTAGTTTATTGTTTAAATCTTTGTTCTCTCTTTGCAGGTTTTCAAGCTCGGATTGCAAATCCTGTATTTTGCTTTCCAGACTTTTGTTCTGTTCCAGAGAGGATATATATAGTTTTATTAATTTATCTATTTTAAAATTCAGCTCGTTTATAACGGCATCGTGTTTTGCTGCCATAACTCAATCTTTTCATGACAAAGATAAAATTTATTCTTTAAATTATCAAGAGTGTTGATATATTTGCAGCATAAAATTAGTGTTTTTTTTGATATGGAAAAAAGGAGGTATAGGAAATTTATTCGTTATTTTTTGTTTAATTGGTTGTCTTTGATTTCATTAAATATATTTGCCCAGGACATGATAAAGCCGATCGATCGGCCTGTTTTGTTGAGTGGAAATTTCGGAGAATTGAGGGCGACTCACTTTCATTCGGGTATCGATATCCGGACCGGTGGGGTGGAAGGCTTGCCCGTCGTGTGTGTGAAAGACGGTAAAGTTGTCCGGGTGAGTGTGTCTCCTACCGGCTATGGGCAGGCATTGTATGTGGAGCATGAGGATGGAACGACCACGGTTTACGGACATTTGCAACGTTTCAACGCTCGTATCACAGCGCTTGTCCGGCAAATTCAATACGAACAGGAAAGCTTTAAAATAGATGAAGAGGTGAGGGACAGGCAGTTGATCTTCCATCAGGGAGATACGATTGCTTTTAGTGGTAATACCGGATCTTCCGGGGGACCACACTTGCATTTCGAAGTCAGGAATACCCGTTCTGAACATACCTTGAATCCTTTGCTTTTTTATAAGATCCGGGATAGCCGGATACCGGTGGTGAGAGGTGTTTATCTGTATCGTGAATCGGCTTCGGGTTGTGTCGGATTGGTGAGGCGGGTGGCTTTGAAACAGTCGGTGAACGGCTGCTATACGCTCGGACAGTTGAATATTCCGGCAGGGAAAATAGGTATTGCTGTATTTATTACGGATTATATGAATGATTCCTGGAATAAACTGGGAATTTATCGGTTAGGAGTAGTGGCCGGAAAAGATACGCTTTTTGCCATGCAGATGGATTCCTGTTCTTTTGATCAGACTTGTTTTATCAATGAAATAAAGGATTTTGACTGTTATAAGAAAAAGGAAACGGTTTATCGTTGTTTTGGTAATTATCAGGGACAGGTGATGGGGGTGAAGAATCGGAATCAGGGATGGATTACTGTCGGTGAAGACAGTATTGTACCGGTGAAAATCGATCTGAAAGATATCAATGGTAACCGGGCAACCGTAACGTTGACCCTGAAAGGCAAGGAGGCGCCTGTGCAGGAAGAACAGGAGGTGTTGCGCTATGATCGCAGCTATAGCCTGGACTTGTCCGGGGCTACGCTGGATTTAGAGGCCGGAGCTTTGTCGGCTTCGGTGCCGAAAGGGATGAAAATAGAAAAAGATACGGTTTCCGGAAGGGATATTTTTGTATTATCGGAAAAAGATGTTCCTTTGTTAAAGAAAGCCCGTTTGTCTGTGGCCGGGGAATTTGACCGGAAGGCTTTGATTTGTGAGGTGGACCGTGCCGGCAGGAAATACCCGCTTGCAACTCAGTGGAGTGAAGAGGGCCTGGTGGCGGAAATCGGCTATCTTAGCCGGTACACGATAGCCGAAGACCGGCAACCGCCGGTGATTTCTTTTTTAGGGAAATTTCCGGATGGTTCTTTGAAATTTAAGATAAAAGATGATTTTTCAGGGATTGCAACTTATCGGGGAGAGGTAAATGGCCGGTGGTGCCTGTTTTCCTATGATCCGCGCTATAATTTGATGCGTTGCAGTCTGAAAGAACCGGTTTTTGTTTCCGGTCAGGTGAATGAAGTGAAGGTTATTGTCGAAGACCGGGTCGGAAATAAAAATGAACTCCTTGTCAAAGTAAAGAAATAATTATAGAAAAGGATTAATTGGAAGCATATTTATGAGAAAAGAAATACAGGAATGGATCGAAAAAGGGAATCGGACAGAAGCTGTCCGCTTACTGGAAGAATGGGTCGGAAAACATCCGGCAGATGAAGAGGAGTGGTTGCTCTTGGGAGAATTGTTGTATGCCGACGGGAAAATGACGGAAGCCTTGAATAAATTCAATACGGTTCTCCGCCTGAATCCGGATCACCGGAAGGCAGCGAATTATGTGATTATGATCAATAATATTTTGGGATACTATTGTAAAGATATGTTCAATCCTTAGGTATGAAATTATATCATAAAGCCTTTTTATACCGGCACAAATGGATACAACCTTACCTGCAAAAAGTGTTGGGTGGGATAGATGCTGTCACGTTTCTGGCAGCCTTGGCCTTGATTGGCGGTGTCGTCTATGAACATGGCTTTATTATTTCGGAAGGAGCGGAGGCAGATCTCGGTGTATTGTATCGGACCGTATGGGGCGTTTTCCTGGTTCAGACCACGATGCATATCGGGCTGGCGTATCGGGAAACGCTGAAGAAATACCGGACATTTACATGGGTATTGAATATTTTACTTTATCTGACTCTAATTCCCGTCATTTTTTTCGAACCGGAATCGGGGGCATTGAAATATTTCTGGTTATTTTTAAACAACCGTATTTTTCAGCTGATTCTGTTGTTGTTACTTTCCTTATTGCGCTTATCTTCGGGGGTGATCGGACTCTTGGGAAAACGGACCAATCCCTCCCTGATTCTGGCCGGAAGTTTCTTCCTTATTATTTGTATCGGCACCGGTTTGTTGATGTTACCTCGTTGTACCGTTGATGGTATTTCGTGGGTAAATGCTTTGTTTGTGTCCACCAGTGCTGTTTGTGTGACCGGTTTGGTACCGGTAGATGTAGCGACGACTTTCACTTCTTTGGGACAGTTGGTCATTATTATATTGATACAGATCGGTGGGTTGGGAGTAATGACGCTCACCTGTTTCTTCGCCATGTTTTTTATGGGTAATACTTCCGTATATAATCAGTTGGCGGTAAGGGATATGATCAGTTCCGATTCTTTGTCGTCTCTGTTGTCGACGGTGATTTATATTTTATTTTTCACTTTAGTGATAGAAGGAGCCGGGATGTTGGTCTTGTTCCTGAGTATTCACGGTACTTTGGGGATGACGGTGCAACAGGAAATGGTGTTTGCTGCTTTTCATTCTATTTCGGCTTTTTGTAATGCCGGTTTCTCGACCTTATCGGAGAATCTCGGTAATCCTTTGGTCATGCAACACCATAATCTGCTCTATATAACCATTTCCGTATTGATTATTTTGGGAGGAATCGGTTTTCCGATCTTGGTGAATTTTAAGCATATCGCCGGTTATCATCTGAAGCGTTTGTTTTATTTTATCCGTACAGGAAAAAGGGATAGACAGCGTATCCGGCATTTGTATAATCTGAATACTAAGATTGTTTTGTTGACGACGCTGATTTTATTGACCGGTGGGACTATAGCGATTCTTCTGTTCGAATGGAACGGAGCTTTTGCGGGAATGAGTATGCCGGATAAATGGGTACAGGCCTTTTTCAATGCGACCTGTCCCCGTACGGCCGGGTTTACGAGTATCGGTTTGACCTCTTTTCATTACAGAGTTTGTTGCTGATGTTGCTTTTAATGTTTATCGGAGGGGCTGCCCAATCTACTGCCGGCGGAGTTAAAGTGAATGCTTTTGCTGCCGCTGTATTGAGCCTTTTTGCTGTGATCCGGGGAAAAAGCCGGGTGGAGGTGTTCCGGCGGCAGCTTTCGGTGGATTCGATCAGGCGTTCCAATGCTACCCTGGTGATGTACCTTATGATTCTTTTTCTGGGTGTATTTGTCCTGAGTGTGCTCGAACCGCATGCTTCGCTATTGGCCTTGGTTTTCGAGTGTACTTCGGCTTTGAGTACCGTCGGGTCGAGTCTCGGTCTGACTCCGGCTTTAGGAGAAGCAGGTAAATTATTCGTATCCTTGCTGATGTTTATCGGGCGGGTGGGAGTCATTACGATCGTATTGGGATTCGTACCTCCGCAGAAGCATACCAAATATAAATACCCGGATGATAATTTGATCATCAACTAAGCAAGAGAGTTGTCGTATTAACATGATATACATATGAAATATATAATCATTGGTTTGGGAAATTACGGAGGAGGTTTGGCCGAGGAGTTGATGGCCATCGGACACGAAGTCATCGGTGTCGATCAGAACGAAGGGCGGGTGGATAATCTGAAAGACAAGATTACCACGGCTTTTGTGTTGGATGCAACGGATGAACTGGCTCTGGAAACTTTGCCACTCCGAGAGATCGATGTGGTGATTGTCGCTATCGGAGAAAATTTCGGGGCTTCTGTACGGGTGGTCGCTTTGCTGAAACAAAAGAAAGTGAAGCATATCTTTGCCCGGGCTATAGATTCGGTGCATAAGGCGATACTGGAAGCTTTCGCTATCGACAAAGTGCTGACCCCTGAAAAAGATGCCGCCCGCGAATTTGTACAGTTCCTGGCTTTGGGTATTCATGCCGAGTCGTTCCGGGTCGACGAAGACTATTATGTGATTAAGTTTAAAGTGCCTCGGAAATGTGCCGGTTATCCTTTGAGCGGAATGAACCTCGAAGAGGATTTTCATTTAAAACTGATTGCTTTGAAGCAGGCTGCCGAAGTGAAAAATATACTGGGAATGAAAAAACTGACTAAAGAGGTGATGACGGTTATTCCCGACAATTACCTGTTGAAAGAGGAAGACGAATTGGTGTGTTACGGTTTGTATAAAGATTTTCAGGCCTTGTGGAAAGCATTTTAAAAATCGGGGTAAATTTTCTTTCCCTTTTACTTTTTACTTTTTACTTTTTCCCTTATCTTTGCCGTCCATTTTGAATAGGTTTAACGCATTAAAAATCAATCCACTTTGGAAGGGGGTGCTTAAATTCGGACAAGCGGTGCTTGCCATGAAGTAGAAAAGAACTGAAAATAGAAGACAAAATGACCTCAGGAAGAGACTAAGCCGGAGGTTGTAATGGGAGGGTGTTACCCTGTTGTTATTTTATTTAATGCGTTTATTATAAACTATAAAAATTAGAAATCATGATTATTGTACCTTTAAAAGAAGGCGAAAATATCGAGAGAGCCTTAAAGAAATTCAAGAGAAAATTCGAAAAAACCGGTATTGTAAAAGAATTAAGAGATCGTCAGGCTTTCACAAAACCATCAGTACGTAACCGGGCCCAGCGGATCAAAGCTGTCTACAAGCAGAGTTTGCAACAGGCAGAAGAATAATTTTCTTCCCGGGCTTGTTTTTCCCGGAGGAAAGTGTTAAATTGGGTTCGTTTTAAGAATGATGAGTATGGAAATAGATTCATTTCTGAGTTATTTGAAAAATATTAAGCGCTATTCAGCACTTACTATTACAGCTTATAAAGAAGATTTGAATCAGTTTCGTGAGTTCTGTGAAAAAGTGGAATTGATCCGGCAGGATGAGGAAATTACTTCCAAGATGGTCCGGCGGTTTGAAATGGGATTGATGTCCGGTGGGTTGAAGATTGGCGGGGTGGACGGTGAAGAAAAGCTGAGGCCGATGACTGCCCGTTCCGTTAGGCGTAAATTGAGTTCTTTACGGACTTATTTCCGTTATCTGGTACGGGAGGGAAAGTTGACAGAAGATCCGACGGAGATTGTCGTGGCGCCTAAAATGGGAAAGCGATTGCCGGTGTTTGTGCCCGATTATCAAATGGATGAGGTGTTGGATAAACACGCTTCCGACAAGGATTTTGCAAATATCCGTGATCGGATGGTGTTGATGACGGCTTATTATACCGGAATGAGACGCTCGGAACTGGTGGCATTGAAATTGGAAGACGTCGATTTGGGGGGAGCGGTGATCCGGGTGAATGGGAAAGGAGACAAACAACGGATTGTTCCCATGTTACCGGAATTGGCCGGAGATCTCCGGATTTATCTGAACAAGCGGGAAGAACTGGTAGGTGAAAAACATCAGTTTGTATTCGTTACGGATAAAGGAAAACCGGTATACGATAAATTTATTTATCGTTTAGCTGTAAAATATCTGGGCGAAGTCACTTCGTTGAAGAAACGAAGTCCGCATGTTTTGCGGCATTCTTTTGCTACGGCTCTGTTGAATAACGGAGCCTGTATCGAGGCTATCCGTGAATTACTCGGCCATGCCGGACTGGCTGCGACTCAAATCTATACTCATAATTCTTTTGAGAGTTTGAAAAAGGTTTATAACCAAGCTCATCCCCGGGCTTAAAATTTAAGGAGGAAGTACTATGGAAATTAAAATTAATGCGGTTGGTTTTTCAGCAAGTTCTCAGTTGGAAGATTTCATTCAGAAGAAAATTTCTAAATTAGATAAATACCACGACGGAATTATCGGTTCGGAAGTTACCTTGAAACTGGAAAAAGACGACAATCTGGAAAATAAAGTAGTCGAAGTGCTGTTGAATGTTAAAGGCCAAGAAGTTTTTGCAAAGAAAAATGCAAAGAAATTCGAGGAAGCAGTCGATGAGCTTTATGATGTAGTAAAGCGTCAATTGGTGAAAATCAAAGAGAAAGAAAGAGAGTGCTGAAAAGACTAAAGGCGAGAAGATCAGAAGCTAAAGGTTAAAGACTGGAAAGCTAAAAGCGGGAAGGTTAAAAAAGCAGGGGAGGAAAGGCTGGAGGCGGATGAGTAAAACCTGAGCGAGAGTCGGAAACCGATAGTCGGATAAAAAGTTGAAACACAAACATTCAACTTTAAAGAAAATAATTTTGTAGAACAGAATTATTTAATTATATTTGCACGCTCAAAAGAGTGGGCTGAATAGGCTTGTTGTATGCAGGTCTTTGATTCCCCTGATGAGTTTTAGTTTGTATATAGAGTTATTTGAGATAAATTGTTTAATAATAAAAAGTTTTTAAGTCATGGCTAAAGAAAAGTTTGACAGGTCAAAACCACACGTAAATATTGGAACTATCGGTCACGTAGACCACGGTAAAACCACTTTGACTGCTGCTATCACTACCGTTTTGGCAAAAAAAGGTCTTTCAGAAGTAAAATCATTCGATCAGATCGATAACGCTCCGGAAGAAAAAGAAAGAGGTATTACCATCAATACTTCTCACGTTGAGTATTCTACCGCTAACCGTCACTATGCTCACGTTGACTGTCCGGGTCACGCCGACTATGTAAAGAACATGGTTACCGGTGCTGCTCAGATGGACGGTGCTATCCTGGTTTGTGCTGCTACTGATGGTCCGATGCCTCAGACCCGTGAACACATTCTTTTGGCTCGTCAGGTAAACGTTCCGAGAATCGTTGTATTCCTGAATAAAGTGGATATGGTGGATGATCCTGAAATGTTGGAACTGGTTGAAATGGAAGTTCGTGAACTGTTGTCTTTCTATCAATATGACGGTGACAATACTCCGATCATCTTAGGTTCTGCACTGGGTGCATTGAACGGCGAGGCTAAATGGGAAGAAAAAGTAATGGAATTGATGGATGCTGTTGATAACTGGATTCCACTTCCTCCGCGTGATAATGAAAAACCGTTCCTGATGCCGGTTGAAGACGTATTCTCAATCACCGGTCGTGGTACTGTTGCTACCGGTCGTATCGAAACCGGTGTTGTACATGTAGGTGATGAATTGGAAATTATCGGTCTGGGTGCTGATGGTAAGAAAACCGTTTGTACCGGAGTTGAAATGTTCCGTAAATTATTGGATGAAGGAGAAGCTGGTGATAACGTTGGTCTGTTGCTGCGTGGTATCGACAAAAACGAAATCAAACGTGGTATGGTACTGGCAAAACCGGGTTCAGTTAAACCGCACAGCAAATTTAAAGCTGAGGTTTATATCCTGAAAAAAGAAGAAGGTGGTCGTCACACTCCGTTCCACAACAAGTACAGACCTCAGTTCTATCTGCGTACGATGGACGTTACCGGTGAAATCACTCTGCCGGAAGGAACTGAAATGGTAATGCCGGGAGATAACGTAACAATCACTGTTGAATTGTTGACTCCGGTAGCATGTTCAGTAGGTCTTCGGTTCGCTATCCGTGAAGGTGGACGTACCGTAGGTGCCGGTCAGATTACTGAAATCCTTGGTTAATTAATATCTGATTTGTGATTCCGGTCTGCAAACTTGTATCGATCGGAGTCCGAATCCTGAAGGATATTTTTACGGTTTACGGTTACCGGTTTCCCGGATAATCGTAAATCGTAAATTAAAAATCCGAAATAAAGATACGGGTGTAGCTCAGTTGGTAGAGCACTGGTCTCCAAAACCAGGTGTCGGGAGTTCGAGTCTCTCCTCCCGTGCTGAAATGTTTTAATTTTAAATTTTAAATTGTAAATTTGCAGGCAATTTAAAATTTACAATCGAAGATCTAAAATGAAAATAAAAGCTTATTTCGCAGACGTTTATAACGAGCTGGTCAATAAAGTCTCCTGGCCATCATGGTCTGAACTCCAGAGCAGTGCTACCATAGTAATGATAGCTTCCGTCATTATTGCAATTGGTATATTTGTAATGGACTTTTCGTTCAGACACATTATGGATTTCATATATAGTATGTTTTATTAATCTTCAGAACTACATGGCAGAAATTAAAAAAAGATGGTATGTACTTCGTGTGATCGGCGGGAAAGAGAAGAAGGTAAAGGAGTACATCGAGAATGAAGTTGCCAGTCTAGGGCTGCAAGATTATGTTTCACAGGTTTTGATACCTACCGAGAAAATTTATCAGGTACGTAACGGTAAAAAGATCAGCAAAGAGCGGAACTTTTTTCCCGGTTATGTAATGATAGAGGCGGCTCTTGTTGGTGAGATTCCCCACATGCTTCGTGATATCACGAACGTGATAGGCTTCCTGGGGGAAACTAAAGGGGGCGATCCGGTGCCGATGCGTCAATCGGAAATCAACCGGATTCTGGGTACAGTAGATGAACTGTCGGAACAGCCCGAGGAGATAAACATACCTTATGTCGTTGGCGAATCGGTAAAAGTTACTGACGGTCCGTTCAACGGTTTTACCGGCGTGATAGAGGAAGTGAACAATGACAAAAAACGGGTGAAAGTAATTGTCAAGGTTTTTGGTCGTCAGACACCACTCGAATTGAGTTTCATGCAGGTAGAAAAAGAATAAACAAATATTAGTTCTTAAAGTTTTTAAAGTTTCTAAAGTTCTTAAAGTGTGTTCTGCTCTGGTTGTGATTAAAGCAGCACTGCAGTTTTCATTAACTTTATAAACCTTATAACTTTATAAACTTTCAAACTCTAAAAAAAATGGCAAAAGAAGTTGAAGCTCTTATCAAGCTACAGATTAAAGCTGGTGCCGCGAATCCTTCTCCTCCAGTGGGTCCTGCTTTAGGTTCTAAAGGAGTCAATATTATGGACTTCTGCAAACAATTCAATGCAAGAACTCAGGACCAGGCAGGTAAGATCATTCCGGTGATTATTCAGGTTTACGGTGATAAATCTTTTGATTTCATTACCAAACAGCCCCCTGTTGCTATTCAGCTTTTGGAAGCAGCAAAACTCAAATCCGGTTCTGCAGAACCTAACCGTAAAAAGGTGGCTTCTTTGTCTTGGGACAAAGTAAAGGAAATTGCAGAAGGCAAAATGAGCGATTTGAATGCTTTTGAAATTGAAAAAGCAATGAGCATGGTAGCTGGAACTGCCAGAAGTATGGGGATCACCATCGATGGTGAGAAACCTTTTTAATGAATTCGTAATACTTCAAACGTAATGAGTAAACTGACAAAAAATAAGAAGTTAGCTTTAGAAAAGATCGAAGATGGTAGAGCTTATACCATTGAAGAAGCTGCTCAGCTGGTGAAAGAAATTACTTTTACCAAGTTTGATGCGTCAGTTGACATAGACGTTCGTCTGGGTGTAGACCCGCGTAAAGCCAATCAAATGGTTCGCGGTGTCGTTACATTGCCCCATGGAACCGGTAAAGATATCAGAGTATTGGTACTTTGTACCCCTGATAAGGTTGAAGAAGCCAAAGCTGCCGGTGCCGACTATGTTGGATTGGATGAGTATATTGAAAAATTGAAATCAGGTTGGACTGATATCGACATCATTATTACTATGCCGGCCATCATGGGTAAAATTGGTGCTTTAGGACGAATCCTAGGTCCGCGTGGATTGATGCCAAACCCGAAGAGCGGTACTGTTACCATGGAAATCGGTAAAGCCGTAAAAGAGGTTAAGCAGGGAAAAATTGATTTTAAAGTTGACAAATTTGGTATCGTACACACTTCTATCGGTAAAGTAAACTTTGAAGCAGAAAAGATTATGGATAATGCCCGTGAATTTATGGCTACGATCCAAAAACTGAAACCTTCTTCTGCAAAAGGTACTTATGTGAAGAGTGTATTCCTGTCAAGTACAATGAGTCCCGGTATTAAATTAGACCTTAAGTCATTACTTGATTAATTATTAACCTTTAAAGGACCATTTGTAGAATGAAAAGGGAAGAAAAACAAGTAATCATAGACAATTTAACCGAGCAGATAAAAGCACACAAGCATATCTATATCAGTGATATCTCTGAATTGGATGCAGCTGCGACACAAGAGTTGCGTAGAGCTTGCTTCAAAGCAGGAATTAAACTGATTCAGGTAAAAAACACTTTGTTGCGTGTTGCTTTGGACGGTTTGGAAGCTGACTATAATGAAATTTATAGTGCTTTGACCGGTTCTAGCGCTGTGATGCTGTCTGAGACAGGTAATGCTCCTGCGAAACTGATCAAAGAGTTCCGTAAGAACCATGACAAACCTGTATTGAAGGCTGCTTTCGTGGAAGAATGTGCCTATGTGGGTGAAAACCAACTGGACGCTCTGGTTAGCATCAAATCGAAAGAAGAGTTGCTGGGAGATATCGTACTGTTGCTGCAATCACCGATGCAGAAGCTTATCTCTGCCCTGGAATCAGGGAAGAATACTATCGGCGGAGTGCTTAAAACTCTTGAAGATAGAGCATAAATATTATTATTATTTTTTGAATAAAAACATTTTAAATACTTATCGAAATGGCAGATTTGAAAAAACTTGCAGAAGAATTAGTTAACCTGACAGTAAAAGACGTAAAAGAGTTAGCTGACATCCTTAAAGAAGAATACGGTATCGAACCTGCAGCTGCTGCTGTTGCTGTAGCTGCTCCTGCTGCTGGTGGCGAAGGTGCTGCTGCTGCTGAACAGACCGAGTTCGACGTAATCCTGAAATCAGGTGGTCAGTCTAAACTGGCTGTTGTGAAGTTAGTGAAAGAGCTGACCGGTCTTGGACTGAAAGAAGCTAAAGAATTAGTTGACAAAGCTCCGGCTCCTTTGAAAGAAAAAGTTTCTAAAGAAGAAGCTGCACAATTGAAAGCTCAACTGGAAGAAGCAGGAGCTGAAGTTGAACTTAAATAAGTCATAAGACCCTCCATGGGTTTCGAGGTTTAGAGTCACTTTTTGACTCTAAACCATTTTGTTGTTATTATTGTTTAGGTTCCAAAAAATTATTAGATGTCTTCAAATACTTCAAACAAAAGAATAAGCTTTGCCTCCACGAAAAATCAGTTGCAATATCCTGATTTTCTTGAAGTGCAATTAAAGTCTTTCAAGGACTTTTTTCAATTGGGTACGACGCCTGAAAACAGAAAGAACGAAGGCCTGTATACTGTTTTCAAGGAGAACTTCCCAATCACCGACACCCGGAACAATTTTGTTCTGGAATTTTTGGACTACTTCATCGACCCGCCCCGTTATTCGATAGACGAATGTCTGGAGCAAGGATTGACTTACGGAGCTCCGTTGAAGGCCAAACTGAAGTTGTATTGTACGGATCCCGAACACGAGGATTTCGACACGGTGATTGAAGACGTATATCTGGGGAATGTTCCGTATATGACGCCCAAAGGCACCTTTGTGATTAACGGAGCCGAGCGTGTGATCGTATCTCAGTTGCACAGATCACCGGGTGTATTTTTCGGACAGAGCGTTCATGCTAATGGTACCAAACTTTATTCCGCCAGAATTATCCCGTTCAAGGGTTCCTGGATCGAGTTCGCGACAGACATCAACAATGTGATGTATGCTTACATCGACCGGAAGAAAAAATTGCCGGTAACGACTTTGTTACGTGCTATCGGCTTTGAGACGGATAAGGATATCTTGCAGATATTCGACCTGGCGGATGAAATAAATGTTTCCAAAACGGGATTGAAAAAAGTCGTTGGCCGTCGGTTGGCTGCGCGTGTTTTGAAGACCTGGGTGGAAGATTTCGTGGATGAAGATACCGGTGAGGTGGTTTCTATCGAACGAAACGAAATCATTGTGGACCGGGAAACTGTTCTGGAAAATGAACATATTGATGCAATCGTCGATTCAGGTGCAAAGACGATTCTGTTGCATAAAGAAAAGCAAAATCTGGCAGATTATGCCATTATATACAATACACTGCAAAAAGACCCGTGTAACTCGGAAAAAGAAGCAGTGATGCACATCTATAGACAGCTGCGTAGCTCAGAACCACCTGACGAAGCGACTGCCCGTGATGTTATCGATAAATTGTTCTTCTCTGACAAGCGCTACGACCTGGGAGATGTTGGACGTTACAAGTTGAATAAAAAACTGGGACTTTCTACCGATCCGGCTGTTCGGGTGCTGACCAAAGAAGATATGATCGAGATTATCAAATATCTGATCAAGCTGTTGAATGCCCGTACAGATGTAGATGATATCGACCACTTGAGCAACCGTCGTGTACGTACTGTAGGCGAACAGTTGTACAATCAGTTCGGTGTCGGGCTGGCCCGTATGGCCCGTACAATCCGTGAACGGATGAACGTTCGTGACAATGAGGTGTTTACTCCGGTAGATCTGATCAATTCCAAGATCCTGTCTTCTGTGATCAACTCTTTCTTCGGTACGAATGCGCTGTCACAGTTTATGGACCAGACGAACCCGCTGGCTGAGATTACACATAAACGTCGTATGTCGGCCTTAGGACCTGGCGGTCTTTCCCGTGACCGTGCCGGATTCGAGGTGCGTGACGTTCACTATACCCACTACGGACGACTTTGTCCGATCGAGACCCCGGAAGGTCCGAATATCGGTTTGATTTCTTCACTTTGTGTATATGCAAAAATCAACGATTTAGGATTTATCGAAACTCCTTACCGGAAGGTGGAGGCCGGAGTGGTGGATCTGTCACCGGAAGGGGTGAAATATTTATCGGCAGAGGAAGAAGAAGGACTGGTAATCGCTCAGGCGAATGCGAAGATCGACGACGAAGGTCACTTTGTGAACAAACGGGCTAAATCCCGTAAAGACGGAGACTTCCCGGTTGAAGAGATCGAGAATGTCAATCTGATGGACGTTGCACCTAATCAGATTGCTTCTATCGCCGCTTCTTTGATTCCGTTCCTGGAACATGACGATGCCAACCGTGCCTTGATGGGGTCTAACATGATGCGTCAGGCTGTGCCTATCATCAAGCCGCAGGCTCCGATTGTAGGAACCGGTTTGGAAGGTGCTTTGGTGCGGGATTCCCGGACACAGATCGTAGCAGAAGGACCTGGTGTTGTCGATTTCGTGGATGGACGCCGGATCGTGATCAAATACGACCAGACCGAAGAAGAACGTTTTGTAAGCTTTGACGGGGATACGAAAGAGTATGTCCTGCCGAAATATAAACGTACCAACCAGAGTACGACCATGACTTTACGTCCGATAGTCCGTAAAGGACAGCGCGTAGAGGAAGGGGAAATCCTGACCGAAGGATATTCTTCGGAAGGAGGTGAACTGGCACTCGGACGTAACCTGAAAGTGGCTTATATGCCCTGGAAAGGGTATAACTATGAGGATGCTATCGTGATCTCTGAAAATATCGTTCGTAACGATGTATTTACTTCTGTACATGTGGATGAATATTCACTGGAAGTGCGCGAAACGAAACGAGGTTTGGAAGAGTTGACCGCCGATATCCCCAATGTCAGTGAAGATGCTACGAAGGATCTGGATGAAAACGGTATTATCCGCATCGGAGCCCGTGTGAAACCGGGAGATATCCTGATCGGTAAGATTACCCCGAAAGGAGAATCCGATCCGAGTCCGGAAGAAAAATTGCTGCGTGCGATCTTCGGTGATAAAGCCGGTGATGTGAAAGATGCTTCTCTGAAAGCTTCTCCTTCACTGAGCGGTGTCATTATCGATAAAAAATTGTTCCAGCGGATGATCGGCGACCGGAAATCGAAAGCTGCAGGTAAGACGATCCTGGCTGAAATCGACGAACAATTCGAACGGAAAGTAGGTGATTTAACCGATTTGCTGATCGACAAATTGTTCGAACTGACCAATGGGAAGACTTCTCAGGGAGTGAAGAATTACCTGAACGAAGATGTTATTCCGAAAGGCGTGAAGTTTACGCTGAAAACCTTGCAAAATCTGAATTATCTGGAAATCAATCCGAACAAGTGGACGACAGATAAACAGAAGAACGATATGATCCGTGATTTGCTGCACAACTTTGTGATCAAATACAAGGAGATCGAAGGACAGATGAAGCGTAAAAAATATAATGCTACTGTCGGAGACGAACTTCCTTCCGGTATCATCAAAATGGCTAAAGTTTACGTAGCGAAAAAACGTAAATTGCAGATCGGTGATAAGATGGCAGGACGTCACGGTAATAAAGGTATCGTATCCCGTGTTGTAAGGGTTGAAGATATGCCGTTCCTGGCCGACGGTACTCCGGTGGATATTTGTTTGAATCCGTTGGGTGTACCTTCCCGTATGAACCTGGGACAGATTTTCGAAGCTGTATTGGGCTGGGCCGGTAAAGAATTGGGATTGAAATTCGCCACTCCGATTTTCGACGGTGCAAGCCTGGACGATATCAATGCCTATACCGATAAAGCCGGTGTGCCTCGTTACGGTACAACCTACCTGTATGACGGTGGTACCGGTGAACGTTTCGACCAGCCGGCGACAGTAGGAGTGACCTACTTCCTGAAACTGGGTCACATGGTAGATGATAAAATGCATGCCCGTTCGATCGGACCGTACTCGTTGATTACGCAACAGCCTTTGGGTGGTAAAGCTCAATTCGGTGGGCAGCGTTTCGGTGAGATGGAGGTTTGGGCTCTGGAAGCTTTCGGAGCTGCTCATATCCTGCAGGAAATCCTGACCGTGAAGTCTGACGATGTAATGGGCCGTACCAAAACTTACGAGCATATCGTAAAAGGAGAGCCTATGCCTACCCCGGGTCTGCCCGAATCATTCAACGTATTGTTGCATGAGCTGAGAGGACTGGGATTAAGCGTGAACTTGATATAATGTAAAAAGCTATAAGCTAAAAGCTATAGGTAATAAGCCTTTAGCCTTTAGCTTTTAGCCTTTAACTTTTAGCCTTTAACTTCAAAAATTATGGCTTTTAGAAAAGATAATAATACCAACAAGCCCAAGAGCTTTACAAAAATTGCTATCGGACTGGCCTCTCCTGAGGAAATTCTGGAACACTCCAGCGGACAGGTGTTGAAGCCCGAGACCATCAACTACCGTACTTATAAGCCTGAACGCGACGGTCTGTTCTGTGAGCGGATTTTCGGTCCGGTAAAGGATTACGAGTGCCATTGCGGTAAATACAAACGCATCCGTTATAAAGGTATCGTTTGTGACCGTTGTGGTGTGGAAGTGACGGAGAAAAAAGTACGCCGTGAACGGATGGGGCATATCCAGCTGGTCGTTCCGGTGGCTCATATCTGGTATTTCAAATCCCTCCCCAACAAGATCGGATATCTGTTAGGATTACCTTCCAAGAAATTGGATGCTGTCATTTACTACGAACGTTATATCGTGGTACAACCGGGTATTATGTCTGAAAAAGGAATCGCTGAGCTGGATATGCTCACGGAAGAGGAATACCTGGACATCGCAGATGCTCTGCCTGCCGACAATCAGCATCTGGACGATGACGATCCGAATAAATTTATCGCTAAGATGGGTGCCGAAGCGATTCAGATGTTGTTGGAACGTCTGAATTTGGACGATCTGTCTTACGAATTACGTCATAAAGCCAATACCGAGACTTCTCAGCAACGTAAAAACGAAGCGCTGAAACGTCTGCAAGTGGTAGAAGCTTTCCGTGAAAGCAAAGAGGTGAATAAACCCGAATGGATGATCGTGAAGGTGCTGGCTGTAATTCCACCGGAATTGCGTCCGTTGGTACCGTTGGACGGAGGACGTTTCGCTACTTCCGACCTGAACGATTTGTACCGTCGGGTCATTATCCGGAATAACCGTCTGAAACGGTTGATCGAAATTAAGGCGCCGGATGTGATCCTGCGTAATGAAAAACGAATGTTGCAGGAAGCTGTCGATTCATTGTTCGACAATTCACGTAAATCCAATGCCGTTAAGATCGAGAATAACCGCCCGTTGAAATCACTCTCCGACAGTTTGAAAGGTAAACAAGGACGTTTCCGTCAGAACTTGCTCGGTAAACGTGTCGACTATTCGGCCCGTTCGGTTATTGTGGTGGGTCCGGACCTGAAAATGCACGAATGTGGTTTGCCGAAAGATATGGCAGCCGAATTATATATGCCGTTTATCATCCGGAAGCTGATCGAACGGGGTATCGTGAAGACCGTGAAGAGTGCCAAGAAAATCGTAGACCGTCGTGATCCGGTGGTTTGGGATATTCTGGAAAACGTATTGAAAGGTCATCCGGTATTGTTGAACCGTGCTCCGACCCTTCACCGTTTGGGTATTCAGGCCTTTCAGCCGAAATTGATCGAAGGAAAGGCTATCCGTTTGCACCCGCTGGCTTGTACCGGATTCAATGCCGACTTCGACGGTGACCAGATGGCCGTTCACTTGCCGCTGGGTAATGAAGCTGTTCTGGAAGCTCAGATCCTGATGCTTTGTGCACATAACATTCTGAACCCTGCTAATGGGGCGCCGATTACAGTGCCTTCGCAGGATATGGTGCTCGGCTTGTATTATATCACCAAACCGCGTAAGGGAGCTAAAGGAGAAGGATTGAAATTCTATTCACCCGAGGAGGTGATCATCGCCCTGAATGAAAAGGCGGTAGATTTGCATGCTCAGATACAGGTGAAGATCAAGGATGTCGATCATGCTGGAAATGAATATGTCCATATGATCGAAACGACTGTGGGACGTGTTATTCTGAACCAGTTTACACCGAAGAATTTCCCGTACATCAATACACTGATTACAAAGAAATCATTGCGTGACATCATTAGTGATGTGTTCAAACGTTGCGGGGTTGATGTGACTGCCAAATTCCTGGACGATATCAAGGACCTGGGATACCGTATGGCATTCGAAGGCGGATTGTCGTTCAATCTGGCCGACGTTATCGTACCGGAAGAAAAGGATGCCCTGTTACAGGAAGGATATGACCAGGTAGAAGAGGTCATGAACAACTATAACATGGGTTTCATCACGAACAACGAACGTTACAATCAGATCATCGATATCTGGACGCATGTGAACGCCAAGCTGACCAATACGTTGATGAAACAATTGGCCGAAGACGATCAGGGATTCAACTCTATTTATATGATGCTTGACTCCGGGGCCCGTGGTTCCCGTGAACAGATCCGTCAGTTGGGCGGTATGCGTGGATTGATGGCGAAACCGCAGAAATCGGGTGCTACCGGTGGTCAGATTATCGAGAATCCGATTTTGGCGAATTTCAAAGAGGGATTGTCCGTGTTGGAGTACTTTATCTCTACTCACGGTGCCCGTAAAGGTTTGGCCGATACGGCTCTGAAAACGGCAGATGCCGGTTACCTGACCCGTCGTTTGGTGGATGTTGCCAACGATATTACAATCACAGAAGAGGATTGTGGTACGTTGAGAGGGGTTACTATCGCTGCTATCAAAAATAACGAAGAAGTAGTCGCTTCGCTGTATGAAAGAATCCTGGGACGTGTGTCTGTACACGATATTTACCATCCTCACACCGGTGAGTTATTGGTGAAATCAGGAGATGAAATCACTGAAGAGATTGCCGAAGCCATCGAGAAATCACCGATCGAACGTGTAGAAGTACGTTCTGTACTGACTTGCGAAGCGAAGAAAGGGGTATGTTCGAAATGCTACGGACGTAACCTGGCTACCGGTAAGCTGGTACAGATGGGTGAAGCTGTCGGTACCATTGCTGCACAGTCTATCGGTGAACCGGGTACACAGCTGACCTTGCGTACATTCCACGTGGGTGGTACGGCAGGTAACATCTCGACCGAGAACTCTCTGAAAGCGAAATACGACGGTATCATAGAATTCGAGGAATTGCGTTCAGTAGAATATACACAGGACAACGGGCAGAAATGTGATGTCGTTGTCGGCCGTTTGACTGAATTGCGGATTATCGACAAAAATACCAATATTATTCTGATTACGCATAATATTCCTTACGGTGCAAAACTGTTTGTGAAAGACGGTCAGGAAATCAAGAAGAATGATCTGCTTTGCGAATGGGACCCGTTCAATGCATTGATCATAACTGAATTCAGTGGTAAGATCGGTTCTGAAAATCTGATCGAAGGAGAGACTTACAAAGAAGAATCGGATGAAACGACCGGTTTCCGTGAAAAAGTAATCACCGAGTTTCGTGATAAGACCAAAGCACCTGCTTTGACCATTGAAGACAAAAACGGGAATATCGTCAAGAGTTATAACTTGCCGGTGGGGGCTCATATCGTAGTGAAAGAAGGAGATGAAGTAACGGCCGGTAGTACGATCGTGAAGATCCCGAGAGCTGTCGGTAAGGCAGGCGATATCACGGGAGGTCTTCCTCGTGTAACCGAATTGTTCGAGGCTCGTAACCCGTCGAATCCGGCAGTCGTTTCTGAAATCGACGGTGAGGTGACTTACGGTAAGATCAAACGGGGTAACCGCGAAATTATCGTGACTTCTAAAGCCGGCGAGGTGAAGAAATACCTGGTTTCTCTGTCAAAACAGATCCTGGTACAGGAAAACGACTATGTACGTGCCGGTACGCCGTTGTCCGACGGAGCGATCACTCCGACCGATATTCTGAATATTCAGGGACCGATTGCCGTTCAGGAATATATTGTGAATGAAGTTCAGGATGTATACCGGATGCAGGGTGTGAAGATCAACGATAAACATTTCGAGATCATTGTACACCAGATGATGCGTAAGGTATTGATTCAGGATTCCGGAGATACCCGCTTCCTGGAGAATCAGATCGTGGATAAGAGCGAGTTTATGGAGGAAAATGACGAGATGTTCGGTAAGAAGGTGGTGATGGAACCCGGAGATTCCGACCGCGTGAAAGCCGGCCAGATTATTTCTGCCCGTACACTCCGTGATATCAATTCTCAGTTGAAACGCCGGGATTTGAGAGTTGTCGAAGCCCGCGATGCTGTACCTGCTACTTCGGCTCAGGTATTACAGGGAATCACCCGCGCTGCTTTGCAGACTTCCAGCTTTATCTCTGCCGCTTCTTTCCAGGAAACGACAAAAGTGTTGAACGAAGCTGCCATTTACGGTAAGGTGGATCCGTTGGAAGGCTTGAAAGAAAACGTGATCTGCGGTCACTTGATTCCGGTGGGTACCGGTATGAAAGAACTCCGGGGATTGGTCGTTGGATCGAAAGAGGAAATGGAGAAAATGCAGGGTAACAAGTAACTGGAGTAAGAACAAAACGATCGGTTGCTTTTGTAATATAATCCGATGCGGTATCAAATTTATTTGAATACTGCATCGGATTTTGTTTGATTTCTGTGAAGCGAATGTTGATTCATTGATAGTTGATTATTGGGGAAAATATCTTATTTTTGTAACAAAAACTAGCGAATGCACGTGACGTGAGCAGATAGGAAGATAAATGATTGCGTTGTGAATGATAGGTAATATATGGTGAATTGTCCTGAGTATATATCCGATTTTCAACTGACTGAAAGTAATTTTCATCGTTTGTATCTGGATTATTATCCCTCATTGATATTGTATGCCCGTAGAATATTGAAAGAGGAGGAAGGATGGGCAGAGGATTTGGTGCAGGATGTTTTTATCCGCACCTGGGAAGCCAACCGGGAAATCCGTGAAGCGGAAAATATCGTGACTTATCTGTACCAGGCTGTCAAGTACCGTTGTCTGAATGAATTACGCAACCGGAAAAGGCATCGGCTTATAGAAGACCACATTGACCGGCCGGGAGATACGAACTTTGAAATGCTCTATTTCGAACAGGAGGTTGTACGCCGTGTTAATGAGGTGGTTTCGCGGCTGGCCCCTAAATGCAGAGAGATCTTTGTAAAACATATGGACGGTTTATCACAACGGGAGATTGCCGAGCAAATGGGTATATCCGAAGAGACCGTTAAAAAACAGAAACAGATAGCCCGGAGAATCATCAAGGAAAAAATCGGAGATTTGTGGTTGCTTTTCTTTCTTTTCCGGGAGAAATCCTCACTTTGTTTATTGGACTGATTTTATATGTTTGGACTCGATTGAACGGCTTCCCTCATGGTGAATCTTGAAAAAAAATAATTTTTTTTTATATTTCTTTACCCCTTAGCAAAGAATTAGGTGACTATATAGGGATATTCAGTAAATAGTATAAAATTAGCCAACTAATTCATACACAAAATGTTGCGAATTAGTTGGCTTTTTTGTATCTTTAGGTATTCCCCCGC
>NZ_CFKYFN010000092.1:0-33979 GCF_985060555.1 Odoribacter sp.
AACTCCTCACTACACAAAAAACTTTACGTTACGTTTCCATCAAACACCACCGGTCGGGCGTTCGGAAAACCTAACCTGACCCTCGTTCCTGCTCCAATGGTCCTCCGGCATAAAACCCTGCATCTCACATTAACACGACCTGGCAAAGGAAGAATTAGAAAAATTTTATAGAATAAAATACCGGCTCACCTCTATCGGATTATGGATAGTTAGGCGACCGGTTCCCCGAACACGAACACCGAAGACGAATAAAGAGCGGAATAATTCTACTTCTTTAATAGTTAAAAGGAGGCAACGATTACAACGGTTTCAGCAAACAAATCTACCTGCTGTAACCGTTGCAACTATAAAACGATCAATACCCCGGATTCTGTTCTGCCCCACCTAAACCGACTTCCGACTCAGGGAATGGCAAGAGCTTTTGCCAGGCTTCGATTCCGAGTTCTTTTTCACACAGATCGTTCCGTTTTAAAAAAGCGAAATAAGCGAATTCCCCCTTCAACAATTCTTTCCAGGTAGCTTTCAACTGTTGGTCGAAATCTGTCGCTTCAGACAAACGGTAGTTTTTCCGGACCTGATTCAGATAATCCATAGCTTTCGCCCGGTCACCGATACGATTCGTACATTCGGCCAGCAATAACAAAGCCTCGGTATAGCTACCGACAGGTAAATATCGGTGATCTGCAATCTCACTGGTATATACCGAAGGATAATCCAGCAGATCCAACCCGAATACCAGTTCTTTAGAACCGCTATTCAAGGCCTCTTTGCGGCTGGCATTAAAGGCATACCCTTCATTCTTCAAAAATATCTCCAAGCCCCTTTTCGCTTCATTGTATCTTCCCAATTGCATATACACTTTTCCCAGCATCAGTTCACCGATACCGATGTAATCCTGATATTCAGCACTTCTCCAGTCCAGTATCAGCCGATGGATCTCCTCCAGATCCGCAGCCAACTTCTCGTAAGCTTTTTGCTCTGTCAACCGGGGTGCCGCCGCCGTCGAAAAATGTTCCGGATAAGGAATGTTTCCCCACAATACGATCAGCGGATAATACATGATCGAACGCAACAACTTAAACTGAGGCGAACAGAGGTTACCCATTTTTTCCTTCTCCAGGATATCATACCCATTATTGGCACTGGCAATAGCTTTATAAGCCACCTCCCAGGCCCGCTTCAAGTCTATATCGGCCATGACACTTTTTTCATGCCGGTAATATTTTTGCCACTTGTTTTGTGGTTCCGGGAAACATTGCGTATAATAAGCCTCTATCGTATACATATAATCACAGGCTTCACGGATACTCCCCAATATGCCGCTCACCGCTTCTTCGACTCCTTCAGGTACTTCGAACTTATTCATATCTCCGTCCTGAGTAATCAGCAGGGTGGCGCTTACTTCACCATCCAGGCTGTACAAAGTAATGCGTTCATCCCGGATCCAATATCCTTTTGCCGGCTGTACCGTCAGTTTAAGCTGCCCCTGCACCTTATCGAGCGTCACTGTATAATCCATTTCCTCTGACTTGAACAGGAATAATTTATCTACCTCCACCCCGGATTTCGGCACTTCTTCTTCCATACCGGGATAAGTAAAATCATAAGATAAATTAGCCAGGATATCTACAGCATATTCTCCCCCATCCTGACTTACCCGTAAAGTATCGGTCTTGAATTTCAATTTTTTATCGCCTACGATCCCTCCGAATTCATTTCCGGCTTCTCCATCGCCGTCCCAGTCGATAAAATAACTCAAATCGGGCACAGTAATTTCCAGGCCGGTTTCCTTATACTTTGCAACTAATCCTTCAGCAACCTTTGTCCAATCGATACTCACTGCATTTTTACGGATTTCTTCCTTCGTATCGTCCGGAAGCGTACCGGTTTCCTTCAACTTTTCACACAACCCTTCCAAATATTCCGCAAACCGGGTCTCGGTTTTATCCTTCAACAGAGAAGCCGACACCACCAACAAACTACCCGCTCCTTTGATTCCATCTGTCAGTGAATAGGTATTCACCTCATCCATCTCGAATCTCTGCAACCCGAAGGCCTTCAACACTTCTCCATGTGCCTGCTGACTGACGGCTTTAAAGCGCTTTTCTCCACCGTTCAACTCCAATAATCGTCGGGTTTCCAGATGAGTGAATACATTCACATTCACCGATTTCTGATTCGAAAGATCTGCAATCGAACGCAAACTCAACGATCCGGAGGTCTGTTCGCCGGTCAGCTCATTATAAAAAGCTCCTGTCGCCACAATTTCTACATAAGGAGACCGGATATCCAAAATACCGAAATCGAAATTTCCCTGATCGTCCTGTACGGTCTTCGTATAACTGATTCCGGTCCGTTCAAGCCGTTCGCTCAATTCATAAACCGTAACCTCCGATCCTCTGACAAAAGGTCCTTTCTCTACCTTTCCTTTCAGTTCATACCGGTCTGTATACTGCACATCGTCCTTCTTACATCCTGCCAATACCAATAACAGTATACAAGTCCACAATATCATTTGCTTTTTCATTTCCAATCTCTTTATATCGTTCTACTTTCTTATCTGCCCGATTCAAATGAATCCGATTCTTTTCCGTTCGTTCATTACTCCTGCCACAAAAGCTTCGGTAAACATAGCCACATCCTGTTTTTGAACAGAAATCACCTCTTTTACTGTACTCGTCCGGTTACTCTTTGCCATCCGTTGCAGACAATTGCGGACAATCAGATCGGCTACGATCCGCATCAGGCGCGAACTGGCATGACTGCGTTCCTCGGTCGCAACCAGCGAACCGATAAAAACAGTCATATACTGACGGGCTGTCGCTGTCATTTTCATTCGTTCTTTCTCCAGACGACGTTTCAGAATAATCATCAACTCTTCTTTCGTATAATCTTCGAAGACCAGTACATTGACCAAATCCGACATGTGTTCGGCGTCTCCGTTGATGCCCGATACCCTGTTCCGGGGTTCTGCATAGATGATAATATAACTTCCGGGATGTTCGGCCATCTGATTCATCAGGAGAGCACGTACTCTTTCACGGAAGCCGACAGCTTCGTTCAATTTGGGTGAATCTTCATCGAAAAGCAAGATACCTCCGCTGGATTTCACCAATGCTTCCCCGATACTACGCTGAGCCTCGTCTTCCATCAGTCCGATCATTCTTTCCACCTTAAAATCGAATACCTGTCCCTTATCGACGATCCCCATGGCTTTGTAAAGACGGGCGATGATCCGGGCTACCGTTCCCTTTCCCATGGCCGAATTACCGGTCAAACACCATTGCAGGGACATCCGGCTGCTCAATTTTACCCCCTCGTGGCTATAATGACGCGCCAGCTCTACAAAATCACGGATCTGTTTTTTTATTCCCGTTTGTCCGACCATTTTATCCAGCTCTTCCAATGCCCGGCCGATCTCCTCTTCATCGAATACATCCCTTTCCAATTTTGGAAGTTCAAAACTATCGACCGGTATATCGTCTTTGCGGATGGTAGTCATCTCCTGACGGGTCAGCTCCCGTTCCTGACGGATTTTCATCGTCCGTTCGGACATATGACGAATAGCCGCTGCCACGACTTTTTCAACGAAAAGCGCATTACCGAAATTCTTATCTCTGTTTTCATAAGCTTTCCGGATCAGCTCACCGAATACTTCCCGTGCCTTGGGATGAAATACATAAGCTTTTTCTTTCAGTTTATTTTCAGCGATCTGCATCAGTTCTTCGGGCGTATAATCGTTGAACGAAAATACATAAGGAAAATAATTCTTTAAAGCGGGATTCATCTCCAGCATCTTATCGACTCTTTCGGGATATCCGCCTAAAACCACGATCGTATCCCCGCATTCCTCGGTCGATAAATTCGACAATAAAGCTTCGAACAGGGCCAATCCCCATTCACTCCGGGGCAATACATCGGCATGGTCGATATACAGAATACCTCCGGCCGCACCGTTCATCAACACTTCGGCTCCCTGTTGGGGAGTCAGCCCTCCATCGCCGGTGAGCTGACGTCCGTCCTGTACCGTCACATTCGGACGCAACAGAATACCCACCGAATGATAGATTTCTCCCATCATCTTAGCGACAGTCATCTTCCCTGTACCGGGATTACCGCTAAAGATCATATTCAGGGGAGGAAGGGTATCGTCGAAACCATGTTTTTGCCTTTCCCGGATAAAATATACGTAACTCAGATGTTGTACAATACTTTGTTTCAATGCCCTCAAACCGATCATCGCCTTGAGTTTTTCCAATGCTTTGCCAGGGTCTCCCTCGGGTAAAGTTACGATATCTTCCTCCGTAATCAGCATCAGGTCCTCTTTCTTATACTCTCCGCAGCGGTTCGCCATCAGACGGGCCGACATCCGGGCCGAAGCCTGTTCGAGCTGTTCGTCGATGTAACGTCCGTTGGTAAAATCCACCTCATTGGCCCGGCAAGCTATTTTCAACTGTTTATAAAATTTCTCTTCTGCTCCCGGCGTAAAACGGAATTGCAGTTTTTCCAGTTTGATCCGGGCGATTTCCATCAATTCCTCAGGACTATAATTTTCGAAACAAAGCCGGCGCGGAAAAAGCTTCTGCAAATCGGGAAAAGCTTCCAGCAAAACAGTCATCTCTTCATCGATATCGGAAAGAATAACCAAAACTTCCGGTTTTTCCCTGGTCAGTATACCGTACAATATTCCTAAAGCGATCACCCCCCGATCGTTCGGATCTTCGGGATGAAATAAATCTCCGGCCTGATCGACAAACAGAATCCCCCCCATACTGTTTTTCAGGGCCTGCCGAACCAATTGCTCTTCTGCAGCAGTGCCTTCACGCACCAAATCACGACGGCTGTAATGATTCACCCGGCCGTGACTCAAAAGCCCTAATTTCTGATACAATTCTCCCACCATCTCCGCCACGGTATTTTTACCGGTACCGGGATATCCGGTAAAGATCAGATGCAATTGAGGAAAAGTATCGCTGAAGCCATTCTCCCGCCGGAGACGGATAAATTCGACGTACTCTATGATCCGGGTTATCTCTTCTTTCACTTTACGCAACCCCACCAAACGATACAAACGGTCGAGGATTTCATCTTTATCTTTAGCGGTGTATACCGGATTCAGATTTTGCTTCACGGCCACTTCTCCACCATCGGCCAGTATCTCCTGCTCGAAATCATAAGGAATATCTTTATGACCTATTCCATAGCCCATCTTCAGGACCGTCTGTCCGAAACAGGAAACCATCACGGTATATTCTCCCGGAGTGACGAAATCTTCCTGACTCCCCAGATCGACAGCAAAACAAAGAATACTATTCCCGGCCTGATCCTTGATATATTGGGCGGATTTTACGATCTGCATGGCTTTGATACTCCCCCTACGGTCTACCACCCGGATAACGAATTCATATACCCACTCTCCCCCCAGCAGGTTTTGGGCCATCAGGAAGAAACGGATATTTTTCAATCGGGTGGCATCGAACATCCGGAAAGAATGAGGACGTTTCTGAGCCTCGGACTCGGTTTCTTCACAAAAACGGTCCAGACCGGCATGCAGGATGCGAAAATATTTTTCGGGTTTCCCCTCCCCCGGGACGATATACAGATCTTCCGATTGTCCGGCCACTCCGTCGATATCCGCCAAGATACGATATATCCCCTGTTTCCAGGCCTGTTCCGGTAAATCTGCGCGGTCTATCCACTCTTCATACACCGGCAAAGCATCCTGACGCTCTACTTTTATTCCGCTCTCTTTCACAGACAAGCACTGTCCTTTGCCGTTCTCCAGGCGAAACAAACGGACAGTCATCTTCCCCTCCCAGGGTTCGCCTTCAAACTGTTTATTCAATACTTCCGTATCCACATACAAACATTCTATTTCCTGTACGCCGAATACAGAACGATAGTCTTTCTCCCCCCGGTAATCATTTTCAGGACTACAGCTCACCCGCACACTTCTGACTACTCCATTCACTTTTTCCGATAGCGTATCGATCGATTGCTGGGCTTTATCTTGATCCATATGTTCTACTATTTACCTATTTTGAAAGTAATTTTGATCTTTTCAAATATAGGTAAATATTTAAGAAATCCAGCAAAAATACGGTTTATTTTGTGCGGTTGAATTCTTCCAGCAACGAACGGAAAGTTTCTTTCACAGACATAATTTTCGTAGCCTTGAATGCATTGGCTCCGGCAAAGGCATAACCATTTTCCATATTTCCCCGGAAAGCGTTGTACAAGGCCGTAATGATACAATACGGACTCTTACTGATATCACAGGTTTTAATACAATTGAAAGGGCACACTTTCGGTTGTTTTTTCCCCTCTTTGATCTTTTGGATAAAATTACTGAAGATCGCCCTTCCCGGCATCCCTACCGGACTTCTTATGATTTGAATATCTTCTTCGTGTGCATTCAGGTAAGTTTGTTTGAAAACATCCGAAGCATCACATTCTTCGGTAGTCACAAAACGGGTACCCATTTGTACGCCGTCGGCTCCCAACTCCATGATTTTTCGGATGTCGTCGCCGGAATAAATCCCACCGGCAGCGATCACCGGAATCTTACGGCCGTATTTTTCTTCTATCTCATGAGCTTCCTGAATCACTTCGGGTAAAATGGTTTCCAGTTGATAATGTTCGTCATCGATCTGCTCATTTTTGAATCCCAGATGTCCTCCGGCTTTCGGACCTTCTACCACCAAAGCATCCGGCAAATAATTGTAAATACTTTTCCATTTCTCACAGATCAGCTTGGCAGCCCGCCCCGAAGAAACGATCGGTACTAATTTAGTGGTACTGTCTTTTTGCAGAAAGGAGGGTAAATTCAGCGGCATTCCCGCGCCGGCAAAAATAATATCGGCTTTCTCGGCAATCGCCGTCCTGACCAGATCGGCAAAGTTCGAAAGAGCCACCATAATATTTACTCCAATGACTCCCTGGGTTTTCTGACGGGCTTTGCTCAGCTCTTCTTTCAGTCCCAATATACTCGCTTCCAGATAATTTTTGGACAAATTCTTATAAATTACCCCAAGTCCTGCAGCAGAAATCACTCCGACCCCACCTTCATTTGCAACAGCAGAGGCCAGACCTGAAAGGGAGATTCCAACTCCCATGCCTCCCTGTATAATCGGCACCTGAATAGAAAGATTACCGATTTTCAACGTTTTTAATAACATAAAAAGTGTATTATATAATTCTCAAAAGACCAAAACAAAAGGTCAACGACATCCAAACAGTCAGTTGACTTTTCCGATGCCGTTGACCTTGTTTTACCCTTATCTTGAAGTCAAAGATAATGATTCGATCTCAGGTATTTTTCTACTTTCCGGTATGTTGTAAAAATAAATATTACAGACGGTAATATACCTTGTCTTTGATGGTCTGTATTTGCCGGTTCAATACTTCTGCCGACTGTCCGCTCCCGTTCCCCATCACCCAGAGCGGAAAATCTTTCCCCCCTTTCACATAAGGAGGTTGTAAATAATTCCGGTCTAAAATCCGGTAACCGTTCCGCTCATAATAATGGATTCTCCGGGTAGCCATCTCCGTTTCTGCAGGCTCTACTTCGAGTAATCTCACCCCTTGCAGCTGTTCTTTCACCCAATCCAGAATCTGTTGTCCGATCTTTTTATTCCGCATTTCAGCAAAAACAGCCAAATGTTCGAGGTAATAAAAACTTCCGAAATCCCAATAAACAAACAACCCGGCAAGCTGACCGTCACATTCCACTGCATTGAAATACATGGCAGGTTCGGTATGCAGCAACTCTCCGAGCTGACCGATCTCCCGCCTTTCTTCTACCGGAAAGGCTTCGGTATAAAGGGCCGTTAATTTCCGGAAAGCTTCATCTTCCGCCTGCGTAATTCTTTTTAAAGTAACCATAAGAGCAATATTTAATGACTGAAATTGATTGGCTTTATCCATCGAACCGCTTTCCGCAATTTCAAAGGAATCAAACGCCGAGGCCTGAATCCGTCTTTACTATTGGCCAGAATGACAACCGATACCGCCGACAAAATAATCACAATCCCTGCCAATTGCCAAAAGCCCAGGCTTTCGTGCAGAAACCAGACACCCATACATACGGCAGTCAACGGTTCCATACATCCCAATACAGCCGTAGTCGTCGAGCCGACATGCTGTACCGATAAGATTAACGTAAAATCGGAAACCAATGTCGGAATCAAAGCCAATAATAACAAATATACTCCTGTTTCCCAATCCGGAATCGGATCTAAAGGTACTCCCATCACCGATAAATTCAAACCGAACACCATAGCCCCTGCCAAAAGCACATAAAAAGTGAGCTTCAAACCATCCATCCGGTGTACACAGGATTTGTTTACACCCACAATATAAAGGGCATAAGTAACGACCGTTGTCAAAACCAGCAACAACCCTTTCAGACTCACCGTTCCGGCAGTCCCGTTATTACTCAGCAGATATACCCCTAAGATAGCCATCAAAGTAGCTCCGATGACCGGAACAGAAACCTTGTCTTTAAAAAAGAGGATCATAACGGTCGTCACAACCACCGGATAAAGAAAATGAATCGTCGTTGCAATACCACTCGGAATATACAAATAAGAAGTAGTCAGCAACAAAGCGGTCATAGCATAAAAAATACCCAATCCGGCCAGAGTGAACAATTCCCGTCCCGATATCCGCAGATCGTACCGCCGGATAACCAACCAAAGCCCCAATACCAAAGCCGAAATACCGAACCGATAAAACATTACCGAATCCACACCGATCCCATTACGAATCGCCGGAAGTGCAAAAAGCGGAATCAAACCGAATGTTGCAGAGGAAATTACCCCATATATTAACCCTTTCAACCGATACATCATACTTTCATTATTTGGATAACTCACCGATTTTCATGCAAATGTATACAAAATTACAGCACAAAATCCGATTTTAACAAAAACTAAGAATAATTTTTCTTCCCGAATATTTGGATTATAAAAAATAAACACTACCTTTGCACTCGCAATACAGAAAGTATTGACCAAGATTGCGGGGTGGAGCAGTGGTAGCTCGTTGGGCTCATAACCCAAAGGTCGTTCGTTCGAGTCGGGCCCCCGCTACTAAGAAGAGATTAGCAAATGCTAATCTCTTTTTTTTCGGATTCCGGGACGGACCTTTCGTCCGGAAATGGGACGAAAGGTCCGTCCCGGAGTTCTTCTTTTAAGGCTCGACAATTTCAACCGTAATTATTTCTCCCCGGCTTTGAGCCCGTCCCATCCGTTCGTCAACCGGATTTCATATACCGTAAAATGAATTACTTGTCCCCTCGTCTCATTCTCCCCCACCCAAATGCATCCTGCCGTATTTCCCCGATGAATCAACCCGGGACATCCAGCAAACGGGGAAGCTTCGGAGTTCCAAAATATATAGTGAAAAATTTGTATGAAAGAAATAAAGAGCTATCTTTGCTCCCGCAATACAGAAAGTATTGACCGGGATTGCGGGGTGGAGCAGTGGTAGCTCGTTGGGCTCATAACCCAAAGGTCGTTCGTTCGAGTCGGGCCCCCGCTACTAAAAAGAGATTAGCAAATGCTAATCTCTTTTTTTCGGATTCAGGGACGGAATTTCAAATGAAAAGATTGATATTGGCTTGCTCGGCTCTTTCGAGATAGGTAGCCACACCTCCGATTTTCACTCCGTCCAATAATTCTTCGGCTTTTATTCCCATAACCTCCATCGACATCCGGCAGGCGATAAACTCTACCCCATTCGCTTTCGCTTGCTCCATCAGAGTCTCCAGAGAATCTATCTTTTTATTTTTCATCATTCCCCGCATCATCCGTGAACCGATCCCTCCCAAGTTCAGTTTGGACAAAGCCAGCTTACGACTCCCCGAAGGCAACATCATACCGAACAGCTTTCCAGCCATATCTTTCTTTACCGGTACAGTAGCTTTCCGCTTGATCACATTCAATCCCCAAAAGGTAAAAAACAACGTCACTTTACGTCCGGCAGAAGCTGCCCCATCGGCTATCACGAACGAAGCCAACGCCCTATCCAAGTCATCACTAAAAACGACAATGGTCTTTCCGTCAGCGGAAACACCATCCTTCCCGCCTCCCTGTCCTCCTTCTCCTTTTTCCAGGGTAGCCGTAATGATTCCTTTTTCCTGTACCACCTGCACCAACCGATTGCCGGTCATTTTAGCCCATGACCCGACATCCCTGACAAAACCGGGATCGGTAGCTGTAATCTCGAGCCTCTCCCCGATCTTCAAACCCTCCATTCCACTTTTCAGTTTCATCACAGGTCCCGGACACTGCAATCCGCAAGCATCCACGGTCAGGTGTCGGCCTCCTCCACCCGACCGACTCTGTTCTTTCTGTAAAGTCTCCGGTAAAATCTCATTGCTCTGCCGGACGGTAACCGCTTTATACGTCTTTAAACCACCGCTCAGATTGTAAACTTCATACCCTCTTTGCATCAGGATTCGGGCAGCTATATATCCTCTTAATCCTACGGCACAGAACACGACCACAGGACGCCCTTTCGGAAGCTCTCCCAGACGTTCACGTAATTCATTCAAAGGAATATTGACGGCCCCTTCGATCGTATTCAGCTCACATTCCTCTTCCGAACATACATTCACTAAAGTCAGGGTATTCTTATCCCACGCTTCCAACTCTTTCCAACCGATCATTTTCACTTTGCCCCGCATCCTGTTATCGGCTACAAATCCCAACATATTCACCGGGTCTTTCGCCGAGGAAAAAGGTGGTGCATAAGCCTGATCCAATTCCATCAAGTCCTGAACCGAACCACCGGTACGAATGACTGCAGCCAACATTTCCAGGCGTTTATCCGCTCCGTCCATCCCAACCACCTGAGCTCCCAGTAATTTTCCATCTTCCGGGGAAAAATTAATCTTCAAAGTCATCGGAATACTTCCCGGATAATAACCGGCATGCGAACCGGCATGAACGATAGCTTCCTGCCAGGTTATTCCCAACCGTTCAAGTACCCGCGCCGACAATCCGGTTGCCCCGACCGTCAGATCGAACACTTTAGCGATCGCTGTCCCGATAGCTCCCTTGTAAGGCCGTATATTTCCATCCACGATATTTTCGGCACATATCCGTCCTTGTTTATTTGCCGGACCAGCCAAAAAAGAAAGCGACGGACGCCCACTTACAGGATGGGGAAATTCGATCGCATCTCCTACGGCATAGATATCCGGATGGGAAGTCTGCAAATATTCATTCACCCAAATACCACCGGTTTCCCCGATCTTCAATCCGGCCTCTTTAGCCAAACGGTTATCGGGACGCACGCCGATAGACAATATGACCAAATCGGCCTGTAAGGCTTTACCACTTTTCAATTCTACTTGCAATCCGTTCTCTGTTTTGCAGAAAGCAGCCACCGCTTCCTGAAGCAATAACCCCACTTTTCGATCTTTAAACTGCTGATGAACTACTGCGGCAATCTCGAAATCGACAGGTGTCATCACCTGATCCGCCATCTCGACAACAGTCACTTGTATACCCAGCTCATGAAGATTTTCCGCCATCTCCAGTCCGATAAAACCAGCTCCGACGACAACGGCTTTCTTCACTTCCTGACGGCCGGCCCACGCTTTGATCCGATCTGTATCAGCCACATTCCGGAGGGTAAAAATACCTTCGGTCCGAATCCCTTCCCAAGGTGGAAGTACCGGCTCGGCGCCCGGTGACAATACCAATTTATCGAACGACTCCCGATATGTCTTTCCTGTAGCCCAATCTTTTATAACGACCTGTTTATTTTCAGGCTCGATCGCTTTTACTTCCGATTTTATCCGAACTTCGATATTAAAACGGGCTTTGAAACTTACGGGAGTCTGTACAAATAAACGCTCTCTTTCTTCGATCACCCCACCGATATAATAAGGTAATCCACAGTTCGCATATGAAATGTATTCTCCTTTTTCAAACAGTATTATTTCAGCCTGTTCATCCAATCTTCTCAAACGAGCCGCCGTAGACGCACCACCGGCAACTCCGCCGATAATCATATACTTCATGTCCGGTAATTTAAGAGGCTAAATAGGGTTTGATTATTTCTTCCAATCGAGGGACTCTGACTACCCCACTCTGGCGCCACAACATCCGTCCTTTTTTGAAAAGCATCAAAGTCGGTACAGACTGGATCTGATAAGCGTAAACACTTTGACGATTGGCAGGAACGTCTACATCTATCTTCAAAATCCGGACTTTATCCCCCAAACGCTCTTTCAATTCATCCAATATCGGATGCATCATTTTACACGGACCACACCAGGCCGCAAAATAGTCCACCAACACCGGTGTCTCACTATTTATAAACTCTTCAAATTTTTCCATAAGAACCTCCTTTTTATAATTAAATATTCAAACATATATTTATACAATAAATTAAAAAAATAGCTTCCGGTTTCTCAACCTCCAGCCTTCATCATACAACGCATCACGTTAGTCACCCGATCGTCGGCCAGACGATAATAGGCGTTACGTCCTTCACGCCGGATTTGAAGAATACCTTTTGCGTACATATCCGTCAAATGATGGGAAATCAAGGCCTGGCTACAAGCCATCTGTTCACAGATTTCCGAAACATTCAATTCCTCGTTTCTGGACAACAGACAAATGATAGCCAACCGATTCGGATGTGCTACCGCTTTCAAGGCATAAGCGATGTGTTCAAGCTCTTCTTTCGTAAAACATTGTGTTCCCATAAGACCATCTAAAGTTATCCTATTCTCTATTATTTCACAGCACAAATATATAAATATATATTTATATATAAATAGAACAATCAAATATTAATATTTTTTTAACATTCAATCCGTAATCTCAAAAAAAAAGAACTGCCCCATAAAATCCTTTCAAGACAGTTCAAAAATTCTACCTTGTCTTACCCATCTCCTTCATAAACATCATGTTTCCCACATGAATACAAGTCTGCTAAAATAACACAGGTAACCATTCCTTTTGTAACTATCGACCTACCTTATACATTAACATTTATACAAAAGTAAATCAAATAAAAAAAGCGCTTTTTGATAAAGCGCTTTTCTTTTATATAAAAGAAACACCTTATTTCTTCAATACTTCTTTTACCTGATCGGTGGTAACCATTTGTTCTTTGAACATATAGGCACCAGTTTTCGGAGATTTAACCATTTTGATTACTTTTGCATAACCACGACCATCTCCGGTTTTCAATGTTGCAACGGTTTTCTTTGCCATAGTTCAATTATTTTATTTCACGGTGTAACGTTACTCTTTTCAAATACGGATTGTACTTTTTCAGTTCCAATCTTTCAGGAGTATTCTTTCTATTCTTGGTAGTGATGTACCGGGACATTCCTGGCACGCCGGATTCTTTTTGTTCAGTACATTCAAGAATCACCTGCACTCTGTTTCCTTTGCTTTTCTTTGCCATCGTCAGTGATTTTAAATAGTTTTAATTAATCCAGCAGCAGTAGCATCTTTTAAACATGCATTTAAACCTCTTTTATTAATCAAACGAAGACCATCGGCTGAAACATTCAGGCGAATCCATCTGTCTTCTTCTGGCCAATAAAAATTTCTCTTGAACAGGTTGATCGAGAATGTTCTCTTTACTCTTCTTTTAGAGTGAGATACATGGTTTCCACCCATTGCTCTTTTTCCGGTTATTTGACAAACTCTTGACATCTCTCAGTATTTTTTATAAACGCTTTCCAAACAGGATGCAAAGGAAATACATTTTTTTCAGATAAGCAAATGTCTTACAAAAAAAGTTCGAATAATTTCCCCGTCATGGATTTATACCTGCCTCAAACTGGGAACAATAACTGTCCGCAGTCCCCGTTTTTACTATATTTATCCGTTTATTTGCACTTTAGCCTATTAAATAGCTATCTTTGTGTGTAAAGATCAAAAACAATTTTACCTCACTTTTATGAAAAAAATTATGTATGTCATTTGTTTTGCAGGAATAGTGGTGCAATCCTGCAATCAACACCAACCGGTTACGGACAATCCGTTTTTAATCCCATTCGATACTCCTTTCGAAGTGCCTCCTTTCGACAAAATTCAGAATCGTCATTACCTTCCGGCTTTCCGGGAAGGGATAAAAGAACAGGAAGCAGAAATTCAGGCCATCCTGAAAAATCCGGAAGCTCCCACTTTTGCCAATACCGTCGAGGCCATGGAAAAATCGGGGCAGTTGTTAAACAAGGTATCTTATGTGTTTTTCAATCTCCGGGAAGCCAATACGAACGATTCGATCAATGCCATTGCAGAGGAGATTATGCCCGAAATCACGGCTCATACGGACGGTATAAATCTGAACGCCGAGCTATTTGCCCGGATCAAAACGGTATACGATAACCAGGACAAAGAAAATCTGACTACGGAACAAAAAATGGTATTGAAAAAATATTACAACAACTTTGTTCGTGGTGGTGCCAATCTTTCGGCAGAAGACAAGGAAAAATTCAAAAAAATCAATAGTGAACTGGCTTTACTGAGTTTGAAATTCGGAGCCAACCAATTGCATGAAACGAATACCTACCGGTTGGTGATCGATAATGAAAAAGACCTGAGCGGGCTCCCGCAAGGTGTCATCGCTGCTGCTGCCGAGACAGCGAAAGAAAACGGTTTGGAAGGGAAATGGGTATTCACTTTGCAGAATCCCAGTATTATGCCTTTCCTGCAATATGCAGACAACCGTAATCTGCGCGAACAGATCTACAAAGCCTATATCGACCGGGGCAGTCAGGACAATGCATACAACAATTGGGCCAACATCAGCAAAATGGTTTCTTTACGGGTACAAAAAGCCCGGCTGTTAGGCTTCCCCGACTATGCCAGCTATGTCCTCGACGATAATATGGCTAAAAATTCGGAGAACGTATATCGATTATGTAATCGAATTTGGGAAGCGGCATTACCGATCTCCAGGCAAGAAGCCCGGGAACTACAGAAAATGATCGATAAAACCGGAGGACGGTTCAAACTAGCTCCCTGGGACTGGCGCTATTATGCTGAAAAATTGAAAAAAGAGAAATACGGGTTGAACGAAACCGAAATCAGCCAATATTTTCCGCTGGAAGAAGTCCGTAAAGGTGCTTTTTATGTAGCCAACAAGTTATATGGCCTGACTTTCGAACAACTCGACAACCTTCCTCTTCCCCACCCCGAAGCCCTGGCATTCGAAGTCAAAGATGCCGACGGTAAACACATCGGAATATATTATGCCGATTATTTTCCACGGGCCGGTAAAAGCAGCGGCGCCTGGATGGACGCTTTCCGCCCGCAATCTAAATTATTGAATTCCAGTCCGGTCATTACCAATGTCTGCAATTTCACCAAACCGGCCGGAGATATGCCCGCCTTGCTTACTTTCGATGAAGCCTGTACCCTATTCCATGAGTTCGGGCATGCTTTACACGGACTACTATCCGAATGTACTTACCCCAGTGTGGCAGGCACCTCGGTTGCCCGCGATTTTGTCGAATTGCCTTCCCAGGTGATGGAAAACTGGGCCGGAGATCCCGAAGTTTTAAAAATCTATACCCACCATTGGCAAACCGGTGAACCGATGCCCCAGGAGTTAATCGATAAAATTCAAAACAGCAGTCATTTCAATCAGGGTTTCGTTGTGACGGAATTTATGTCGGCCGCCCTATTGGATATGGCGTACCACACTATTCAAAACAGCGATCCGATCGATGCGGAAAAATTCGAAAAAGAAGTACTGGATAAGATCGGTTTAATACCTGAAATCACCGTCCGCTACCGCAGTCCTTATTTCGGACATATTTTCAACGGAGGTTATTCGGCAGGCTACTATGCCTACACCTGGGCAGAAGTGTTGGATGCAGATGCTTTTGCTGCATTCAAGGAAACCGGAGATATTTTCAATCCGGAGAAAGCCAAAGCTTTCCGGGAAAATATACTCTCCCGGGGAGGTTCGGACGATCCGATGAAACTTTATAAACAATTCCGGGGCAAAGAACCCGGCATCGAACCGCTATTGGAAAGAAAAGGACTGAAAAAATAATGTTCTTTCGTGACCGGCACTTTACTGATCGGCGGAACTTCGTTCGGGATAAACACTGACTCCCGACCCGAGTTCCGCCGATTCATTTCTAAAGGATTCCGATCGAAACCAAGCCGATCTACCTTATTTCATTTCCTCTATCGCTTTCGTAATAGCATTGAACACTTCCTCTACCGGACAATTTCCTTCGACATCGATATGCACTCCCTTCTTCTTATAATGATTAGCCACGTGGACGGTTTTATCATTATATTCCCGGAACCGTTTAGCAATCGCCTCTTCGTTATCGTCAGCCCGTCCTTCGATTTTAGCCCGTTCGAGCATCCGGCGTTTTAATTCTTCGAAAGGGACATGGATACAGATCAATCCTTTCAAAGGAGTACCTTCCTTTTCCAACATCCGGTCGAGAATCTCAGCCTGAGCCACAGTACGGGGAAAACCATCGAACAGGAATCCGTTCACTCCCCGATGCTGAGCCATACTATTTTCGATCAGTCTCACCACAAATTCATCAGACAACAATTCGCCCCTTGCGATAATCTCTTCCGCTATTTTACCTAACTCGGTTCCTTCCGCAATTTCCTTGCGGATCATATCTCCTGTCGAAAGATGGGCCAGATTATATTTCTCTACAATCTTTTTTGCCTGAGTACCTTTTCCTGCTCCCGGAGGACCAAATAATGCAATGTTTAACATGTTCGTCAATTTTTGTCTGTGGACGGGTCCACTTTTGTTTTATATGTATCTGATTAAAAATAAGCAATCATCCTCCTCCGACCATACTCCCCGGAAGAAATACGATCGGAGTTCAAAGATAAAAAAAATATGTAAAGCTTAAAAGTAAAAGGTTAAAAATCATAAAAACTCACATTTTATTGACCCTATTTTGAAACGCCCTCCCCCCAAACTACGTTATTCCGGTAAGTTTTGACATTAAAATACAAGTTCATTGACACCTCTATTATTTTAAATCAAAAGATAATAACAACAAACGAAATGTAATGTCAATATTATAAGTTACTTAATTATAAAAATGTTATGAAAAAAGGATTAATGTTAATTGTTTTGGTTGCTGGTCTATGTGGAATAACAAAGGCCCAGGCGCAAGTCGAGGAAGTCATTATAGAACAACGTCTTCCGGGATACAAAACCTCATTTGAAGCCAACCCATTCTGGCATAACTGGTTTGTTTCTGCAAATTTTGGAGCGAATGCTTTCTTTGCCGAACATTCCTCACAGGCAAAATTTAAAAACACGATTACTTTTATGCCTGAGTTGGCTGTAGGTAAAATGTTCAACCCCTGGTGGGGATTACGGTTACAAGGCGGTGGCGGAGCATTACACGGTTTCACCGATAATGCCGGAAGTATGTTACACATGCATTATATGCACATGAACATCGACTTTATGATGGGATTGATAAATTTCTTCGCGAAATACAACCCCGACCGTAAATTCGATATCGTTCCTTTCTTCGGTGTCGGAGGTATGACCCGGAAACATCAGCAATCTTTCACCATCCATGGCGGTATTCAAGCCAAATACAAGATTTCTGAAAGATTCGATGCCAACATCGAATTCCAGGGCATGATCTTCAACGATAAGATGGTAGAAACCGGTGGTTTCCCGAACGATGGGCTGGGTGGACTTACTGCAGGGGTTACCTATTATTTCAAAGGCAGAGGTTTCCGTACCGCACCGAAACAAGCTGTCATCGACGAAATGGCTGCCGCCAACCTGGTATTAGCTAATCAAGTGACTCAGTTACAGAACCGTCCGCCAGAGATCAAAGTTATCGAGAAAGAAGTGGTTAGACCGGTTGAAACGAAAAATGTAGAAATCGTAGAATCTATCCCCTCTACCATCCCGTTCAAATTCAATAGCGCCGTGGTTCAGGATATTTATGACCCGTTGATCTACAATATCGGAACTTTCATGAAAAACAACCCGGATGTCAAAATCCGCATCGTAGGTTATGCCGATAAATTCGGTCCGATCAATGTAAATCTCCGGATTTCACAAGAAAGAGCCGAGGCTGTCGCCAATATGTTGAAAAAAGATTACGGCATCAATTCTAACCGGATGGTTATCGAATATGTAGGTAAAGAAAAACCTTACTACAAAAACAACAACAAATGGAATCGTTGTGCCATGGTTGAAATCATCAAATAACCCTTCTGTTTCCTTAGGTATAAAGTCCGGACTTTACATCCGGACTTTTCTTTTAAATATTTTCTTCACTTTCCCCCAGCATTTCAGGTTTCACTTCATCCTCGTACCCTTCAAACTGCCAGCGGGCATGTCGGTACTAGCCGAAGTCCGACCGATAAAAGAAATTATTTTGTATTTTTGTCCGGCTAAGTCGAATTATATGCTTAGCTTTTCAGCATATGGCCCAAAAACAATATCAGAAAAAACATAAAAAAGCGGTTTCTTCTCACCGGCACCACCACAAGTTCAAGCTATTGAAATACGGGGTGCTATTTATCCTGTTTCTCGCAATCGGTATCACTCTATTTGTCTACTCGGTATATGCCGGTCTTTGGGGTAAGCTACCGGATTATGCCGAATTGCGGGATATCCGTAATGACGAAGCTTCGGAATTGTATAGCGAAGACAACTTGCTGATCGGTAAATATTATGTCGAAAACCGTACCAATGTCAATTTCAATCATATTTCCCCTTATGCCGTCAAAGCCCTGATCGCGACCGAAGATGTCCGTTTTTACGAACATGAAGGCGTAGACAAAATCAGTATGCTGAGGGTATTTTTCAAAACTGTTCTGCTGGGACACCGTAGTTCAGGCGGCGGAAGTACGCTCAGTCAGCAATTGGCTAAAAATCTGTATCCCCGGGACGAACAGCAGGTGACCTTTATACCGGTTGTGAAACTCAAAGAAATGTTTACAGCCCATCGTTTGGAAAACATTTACAGCAAAGACGATATCCTCACCCTTTACCTGAACACGGTATCTTTCGGGGAAAATACATTCGGTATCGAGAGTGCCGCTCAAAAATATTTTTCAACCTCTGCTTCCGATCTGACTATCCCTCAGGCAGCCACGTTGATCGGTATGCTCAAAGGACCTTCGCGTTACAATCCGCGTCTGCATCCGGAAAGGGCGCTCAACCGTCGCAACACGGTAATCGACCAAATGATGAAATACGATTATCTGGATGAAGAGACCGGTGAAAAAATAAAGCAGGAAGAACTACAGCTGCATTACATTCCGGTCAACCATTTTTCCGGTCTGGCTCCTTATTTACGCGAAAAAATACGCCGGGATGCCGACCGGATCCTCAAAGAATACAACGAAAAATACGGTACGAACTACAACCTATATAAGGACGGTCTTATCCTGAAAACAACTCTGGACGCAGAGATGCAGCAATATGCAGAAAATGCCGTTCAAGAGCACATGAAAAAATTACAGCAATCCTATTACACCCACCTGGGTAAACAAGAACCCTGGGACAAAAATCCCGCGATACTGAAAAATGCTATTCAGAACAGTACGGTCTATCAACGATTGAAACATCAGGGATTGGCTGAAAAAGACATACTGAAAATTCTGAATGAAAAAAAAGCGATGCTGGTATACAGCCCGGAAGAGGGAGAAATGCGGGTAGATTATTCTTCGATCGATTCGATCAAGCATTATCTGAAGATTTTGCATCCGGCGATGATTGCTGTGGAACCACAATCCGGGAAAGTAAAAGCCTGGGTCGGTGATCTGAACTATAAATATTTCCAATACGACCAGGTTGAAGCCCCGCGCCAGGTAGGATCGGTCTTTAAACCGGTCGTATACAGTGCAGCTATACATCAGGGGACCCGTCTGGACGCTTATTACAAAAATGAACAGAAAACCTATCCGGAATATGACGACTGGTCCCCACGCAATTCGGACAACAATTATGAGGGATATTACACCTTGAAAGGAGCCCTTAGTAAATCGATCAATACCATCGCTGTCGAAGTATTGCTTCAGACGGGCATAGACACCGTTATCGATCATGCCCGCCGTTTGGGTATCACCTCCGAGCTTCCTCCCTATCCTTCTTTAGCCTTGGGAGTAGCCGATATCCCCTTGCAGGAAATGGTTCGTCCTTTTATAACTTTTGCCAATAACGGAAACCTCCGTCCGATTTATTACCTGGAAGAAATCAAGGACCGCCAGGGTAATCTGATATTCAAAGCTCAGCCCGAAATTCCCCGGCAAGTACTGCCTGAAAACGAAGCCCATTTAATGAGCAATATGCTTTCGGCAGTCATCGACGAAGGAACAGGGCAAAGATTGCGTTCGGTATACGGTCTGCATAATGAAATGGCCGGGAAAACCGGTACGACCCAAAATCAGGTAGACGGCTGGTTTATCGGATATAATCCCCAGATAGTCGTCGGAATCAGAGTCGGAGCCAACGATGTAAACATCCATTTCAACACCATCCGTTTAGGACAAGGCGCCAATATGGCTATGCCTATTTTCGGCCGGTTTATGAAAGATTGCCTGGAGAGCCCGAATTATCAGGTTTGGAACAGGCTCTCCTTCCCTTTTGCCTTACCACCTCAGCAAAAAGAAACGGAAATACCGACCTTCAAAGAACATTTGAACCTGCTCGAAAAGATCTCGAACCGTAAACTGGAAAAAGTGAAACATCCCGGAACTACCGAAGAAAAAACCAAAGAAAAGAAAGGATTTTTCCGACGGTTATTTAAGAAGAAAGAGGCGAAATAATACAAACTCCGGTTCCGTCCGGCCACACCCGCAGGTCCATAGACTTTATGAACTTATTCAAACCTACCATAAATTTGGAGAAACGGAGAATGAAAGTTTATTCTTCTTTTCTCCATTGTTCCCAAGAAAAGGTATCTTTATTCCGTCTATTCTTTCAGTCCATAAGCCTGTTGTGCCAAACGTTTCACAATGACCACAAAACCACCGGTCAAAAGCAGGTTGAGTACCAAACTCAATACAGAAATAATCAGAGCGGGACCGCCCAGATTATAGCCCATAGCGATGACAATAATTCCGGCCCCAACTTCCCCCCGGGTGAACATACCGACAGAAAGGGCGAGTCTCTCTTCCAATTGCCGATCCCGATAGAAAAACAACGGAAACATCTTTCCCAAATTCGAAAGTAAAGTAACAACGATCACATGCACAACCAATACCTCCCAGGAAGGCATAGGCTGTGCAGCAATAATCCCCACAGCTTCTGTAATCCGGTGTCCATGATCGATACCGATAAACTGAGGTGTACTCAACCCCACCAGAAACATAAACAGATAAGAAATCATTCCGGTTATCTTTTCGTCCCGGTTCCCGTGTTGATGGACAGTCTTCATCACCATTCCCAAGACAAAGGCAGGCAACAATACTTCGATATGAATCGCTCCGTCAGCTCCCATCATCCACTTGGTCAAAAGATAAATACTTTCCGTTACAGCTACGATGCATACAGCATAAAATAAAATAGATTTCCAGGTTTGGGACAACCGGATCGTTCCCAGTTTTTTCCAACCGATCACTAATAAAAAAGTGATCACAATCACCACGGCAAATAACTGCCACTTAAAACCGATCATAAATATTTGCAAGGGAATCATCAGTAAGATCGTATCGAGATCGTCGAAGATCGCCAGCACCTGGGTCTTCTTATAGATCCACTCGCGCCGTAACCCGGCAGCAGCCAGCATGGTAAACAATATACCGGCAGAAGTAGGGGCCGCAAACCGGCTCAATAATAAATTCTCTTTCCAGGCATCCCAATTCCCGAACAAATCGGCAGGCAATAAGAACATATAATAAAAAGCGACCATAATCCAGGGCACGGCAGCAGTAGCCATAGCTATAAAATAATCGGCAGCATAAGATCTCCATTTCGTTTTATCCAATTCGAATTCCCGCCCGACATTAATCATAATAAATGCCAGACAAACGAACATCAAAGTCTTCGCTACCTTTTCAGCTGTCAGGAATGCCTCCCCCAACCAAACCGGTAAACACTGTGAAAGAACTAACCCTAAAACCAAAAATAAAGAAAACAAGAAGACTTTTTTCATTTACAACCAATTAATTATTTATGAATCAAAAAAATACCCTATCTTTATATTTTCAGCAAAGATAAACCGCAGAGGCACATCCTCCAAACCTCAGACCGGAGAAACGTTAAAAAATTCTGAAAATAATTACAATTGTTGTAAAATTTTAAAAAATCGAAGCACTGACCAAGACGACACCCATAATAAACATGCCTAAAATAATACTCTGTACCGACACCTTCCGGTTCCCTTTCAGTTGGGAATTGGGAATCAGTTCATTCAGTGCAGTGGCTACCAATAGTCCGGAAAGAAAAGCTTTCAGTATTCCGGTTAAAACCGGATTAGAATATTTCAGAATAAAAATATAAGCCATCAGGGCTCCGATCGGTTCGAATAAGGAAGCGATCACACTGTAGAATATAGCCCGGCGGCGATTCATCGAATCACTGATTTTATTAAACAGGGCTCCGATCGTCATCCCTTCGGGAAAGTTGTGGACAATAATAGAAAGAACCAGAGGAATAGCCACCAAAGGAGTAGCCAAAAACGACAGAAAAGTCGCCAGCCCTTCGACGAAACTATGGGCGGTAATCGTCAGAAGCACCAATATCGCTACCCGCCGGTAATATTGAAGTGAAGCGTCGTAGCGTTCCACCTCTTTTTTCTTCCACAACTTCACCAGATATCCTAAAGGATACAACAAAACGATACCGACAAAAAACCAGACCGTACTGGTGATTTTCGTCTGAGCATAAGACAATTGGGAGGATAGGATGCTGATCGAATCGGGCATCAGTTTCATAAAAGCGGTATAAATCATTATTCCGGCTGCAAATCCCAAAATGACCGAAAGGGTAACCTGGTTGACTTTTCTGAAATATAACGACGTCATCGCTCCCATAAAAGTAGAAATCGCTGCAACCAGAGTCATAATAAAAGCTAACCAAATATCAGATGACGCAAAACTTGTCATGACCTATCCGTATTTCCTATTCATACTGAATCACCTGTGGTTTTGTTACGTGATAATCATAAAAACTGCCTCTGTTCCCACTGGAAAGTATCGCTTGAAAACTCCTGCCATCCTCAGGAATAGTAGGATAAACGGCAAAACGAAAAGAAATATTTTTAATGACGACATTATCGTTTCTCAGGTTGACTCCTACCCCGAATCCCCAATACGTTTTGCTGTGTACCAATTTTTTATTGTCGGCGGCAATCACACCGAAATCACAGAAAGAAGAAATGGAAACCCGGAATCCTTTTTTAATATAGGGCAAGAAAAAAGTAGTCGCCAAAGAAGACGACAGTTTTTGATTTCCTCTTAGTGTATCGGATGAAAATCCGCGAATATTCCGATCTTCCATATACAAAAAATCGCCCGGATAACGCCGGATTCCTTTCACATAATGTACGTCGTTATAGAAACGGAATTTAAAACTGCCCCAGCTACACAAATTACTGATATGACTGGCTCCCAATTTCAGCGTCCCCCGGGTGAAACCGTCTTCGTTGACATAAGACCCCAAGGCTGCTTCCAGGGCGTAATAACGCTCGTCGTATTTATTAAAATGGGAATAGTGACACTCTCCGGCGATATAGCCATAATTATCGAATTCACTCTTTTCATACCCCGTGGTCAGACTAAGCATCAATCCCGTAGGAATATCTTCCGTACGCCCGAAATCATAGATCAGATTGGCCTTATAATACTTCATTTTGATGTAAGTAAAAGCGGCAAAATAATCCCTCCGGTTATAATACAAATGGTTGGTATCGTCTGTAACCAAAGGACGATTGTTGAAAAGGGTCGTGAAAAAACGACCCGTCAGAAACATATTCTGGTTATAGCTATACCGGTAAGGCAACAAAAAAGATTTACCTAACCATACGTCCTGATAATGATAATTGAACAACTCTTCCAACCGGTTTACATTCCGGTCCGGTAAATCATCCGAATAAAAAACACGTCCTACTCCCATCCCTCCGGCCCATTTCATCCGGTTGGTCAGGAATTGCCTTTCGACATCTACGAAAACTTCTTTTTCACGGTAATCATTGCGGTAATATCCCCGGATGTTGATATGAGTCCCCCAAAGACTGTTCACCTTATATTCCAACTCGTTTCCCCATTTTTTGTCTTTGGTTCCCCGGTAACTGAACTCATAATTCAGGACATGTCCCAATTTCATAAAGTTTTTATTTTCGAGTCCGATATCGAAAGAATTCAAGAAATTCGATTCGACCGTCGCTCCCCACGAAAGCTGATCTTTACAAATGAGGGTAACATTCACCTGAGCAGGGTTGTCCGGATCTTCCGTAACGATCATATTCGCATCATCGATATAATCCAATCTTCTCAACAAAATTTCATTTTGCACCAACTCAAAAGGTACCAATAACATGCCGGGTTTTATCGTCAACTGCCTGCGGATTACTTTTTCGGCCGTTTTCATATGGGTTTTGTTGGCTAAGTTTTTCAGCCATCCCATATCTTCCTCGAAGTAAGTGGTATCGTAAACACTAGTCCCATAAGGAGGCAGAACAACAATAGAAATATCATGAATCACTTTCCCGGAATAAGCTTTAAATCGTTCCTCACTGTTCTGCGTACGCATGACATTCAGATATCCACGATGGGGATTGACGAAGACCATTTTATAAAGTTCTTTCGTCCATTTCGCCTTATAGGCAAAGTCTTTAATTTTGGTATATTCATACCGCAGGGTATCCCGGATCAGACTATCCGGTAAATACACCGGAGACATCTTCATCTGTGCATCAACCGGTAAGGTCATCAGTGGCAAGGAATCCCGCTCCAAAAGATGTTGTAAAGACTGTGCCTGTAAACTTTTCTTAACGGTATCCAGGCGCACAGAATCTTGTACTGCCGGAATCCTATGGTCTATAGCCAGTACCCTTCCAACCCAAAAACAAATGATGAGTATAAATACGATTCTCTTCATCATTTTCCCTCACTCCTCTCTATTTTTCTACAATCAATTTTTCGAAGCCAGGTGAAATCCAGTTTTTCATTTTTCCCTCTTCCAGATAAATAAAAGCGCCTTCCAGTTCAGAATCGGCCAAAACAATCTGCCGGGCTTTTTGCAATCCCAATACCATAAAAGCAGTGGCATAAGCATCGGCTTCCATACAGGTAGGAGCATAAACCGATGCACTGAGCACTTCGGTCTGAACAGGATAACCTGTCTTGGGATTTATCGTATGGGCATACTTTTTACCGTCGTGCACATAAAAATTCCGGTAGTTGCCCGAAGTAGCCAAAGCCCCCTGACTCAGTCCGGCAATCATTTGTAACCGGCGGTTCCGAGCGGTCACATCTTCCTCGGGACGGTCGATTCCTATCCGCCAGGGCCGTTTTTTACTGCTTTGTCCTTTGGCCCTGACCTCTCCTCCGATCTCTACCATATAATCGTTCAAGCCTTTACGCTCGAAGTATTCGGCCACCAAATCTACTCCAAGTCCTTTAGCAATAGAACTGGCATCCAGCGTAATTTCCGGGTATTTTTTCTGCAATTTCCCCTCCGTCAAAGTCAGTAAATCCATACCTACAAATTGCCGTAATGTATCTATACGGGCAGAATCCGGGAAAGAATTTTGTTTAAAACCGAATCCCCAGGCATTGACCAAAGGTCCGACCGTAATATCGAAAGCTCCTTCGGTTTTCCGGTTTACTTGCAAAGCCATCGCATACATTTTCTGAAACAGGGCATCTGTACTATCCGTCTCGTTGCGGTTCAGACGGGCAATAACCGATTCGGGATTAAACATGGAAAGAGAAGCGTTTACCGACTCCATTTGCCGGAGGATTTCCTCTTTCAAATCCTCGTCAGAAGCATAGGATATATGATAAAATGTACCGTAAATCTTTCCTTCGGTATACCGATATTGCTGTACCGGTGTACAACCTCCGATCCCTAACCCCCAGGCCAAACAGATGCAAATCCAATATTTTCCCATTTATTTCCGTTTTTATTACAATTACTCCAATTTAAAAATAATAGCCGAGATTGAAATACACCCCTAATTTCTGGTCCCAATTGGACATATCGAAGGTGACACTGATCGGTCCGATAATGGAATTATAAGCATAACCGGCACCTCCACCCCAAACATCGTCTCCTTTCAGAATATCGAAAAAGCTTTCCGACTGTTTGGCATAATTCCCGGTTAAAGTGATGTAATGCCTCATTCCCAAGCGATATCTCAACTGTAAACGCCCCACGACCACCGAATTATCGAACACCTGCAGATTATGGATACCGTAAAAAGGCAATTGCTGATTCATATACCTTCCGGCTACTTCTCCACCGACATAATTCAGATAAGGAATGGCTATATCGCGTCCGATCAATACCCTCCCGTACAAAGCCGGCAACAGATATACCCTACGGGTCAGCCGGACGGTCGGTTCGAAATCGGCCGATAAGGCCGAAAAAGGAGCATGCCCGTCATAATTGACCATATTATCGGTGTAAAGTGAATAATCAGCCCGGAAACTCATCCCCTTGTCCGGAAAATATTTCTTATCGTAAGTATCGAAATGAGCTAAAGCATAGTAGCTGGCAAATCCTTGTGACTTCAGATTTTCCGCTATATAATCGGTATTGTACAGGACGGATTTATAATTGAAATATTCATACCGTAACCCCAATTGAAATTTGAAATTCCGGAAATAAATATCCGATAAATTCAGGTCTCCGCGATGATAAGAGAAAGTAATATTATCGACTTTGTCTTTTTTATCGTACAGATTGATATCGTTGTATTTGAACATATAGGATACGCCCAATTTTCTCAGCATATTACTGCCGAAAGAATAATCCACCAATACGTAAGGGTTTTTATTCAAACGTCCGGTAATCGACAGTCTGGACCCCCTCAACGCCCTATGGCTAAGGGTTGTATTCAACAGGATCGAAGCCATTTCTTCCGAGTCGAAACGGAATCCCAGATTCAGTGAACTGGCCGGTTTTTCTTTCAGCCGTAGCGTCAGGTCATAAATCTGATCCCCGTTGAGGGCATAGTTTACATTGGCAAAAGCCCCGGTACCGTATAAAAAAGAAATCGCTTTGTGTAAATCATCCATGGTGATGACAGAAAATTCTTTGATCCCGATTTGCCGTTGTATCCATTTTTCATCTTTTTCCTTCACTCCTTCGATAGAAATTTTTCCTATAATAAGAGTGTCTGTTTCCAAAAACCTGTTTTCGAGATGGGGAGCAGCATCTTCGTCCGGTTCAAGACCGATCTGTTTCTTCAAAGCCATAATTTTATCCCAATTGGCCCGGGCTACCCGTTCTCCTCTTTGAATCATCGTATCGATAGCCTCCGCAGTAAAACTGGCCGCAGTAAATCCTTTCAGATCCGGATTCATATACAAATCCACCATCGCTTTATTATTCTCATAACTCTTCATGCCCATAAAAGCCGTCAGCTGATCGACGATCCCCATGATATTATCCAGTCCTTTCTCATCTTTCAACCCTGTGCTGAGATCCACCCCGATGGTAATTTCGGCTCCCATATTTTTAGCCACATCCACGGGAAAATTATTCGAGATACCTCCGTCTACCAATACCATACTATCGATAGTTACGGGAGCGAAAACTCCCGGGATAGCCATACTCGCCCGCATCGCCAAAGGCAGTATCCCCTTGTCCATCACCACTTCTTTCCCATCGATCATATTGGCCGACACACAAGCGAACGGAATCGGTAAATCCCGGAACGGAATCGAATCGTGAAAACCGATGGTCAATTCGGAAAACAGGTTATAAATATTCTGTCCGCTCACGAAACCTGCCGGTACCGAAAGACCTTTTTCCTGGGAAAAAGAAAGGGAAATGAGGTATTTCTCATTGGATTCTTTCTCGGTAAAAGGCTGGTTGAAACGATATACCTTATCGCTCAGCAAGAAAGGCCAGTTCTGCATCCTGACCAAACTATCCAGCGCCTTGGCATTATATCCGACGGCATACAACCCTCCGACAATAGCCCCCATACTCGTCCCGGAAATATAATCGATCGGAATCCCCGCTTCCTCGAGCACTTTCAGCACACCGATATGAGCAACTCCTTTCGCCCCCCCACCACTCAGCACGACTCCTACTTTTTTACGCTGTCCCAGCGTATCGGGACAAATCAAACAAAAAACAATCAGAACAGATAAAATATATCTCATAAGCGTATTCCAAATAATTTGACAATCATCCTAGCTACAAAGCTATGAAAACATTTGAAGATTCGGAAATTTGAGGATTTCGAAATTATTCCTAATTTTGCTATCCGTGTAAAAAAAATGACCATGGCAAAAATACTTGTAATCGACGACGAACGTAGCATCCGTAATTCGATGAAAGACATTCTCTCTTTCGAAGGACACGAAGTCGTATTAGCTGAAAACGGCATGGAGGGATTGGTGTCGGTGAAAACTGAAAAACCGGAGGTGGTGTTCTGTGATATCAAAATGCCTAAAATGGAAGGAATCGAGGTACTGGAACGAATCAAAGAATTTACTTCCGATGTGCCGGTCATCATGATATCGGGACACGGCACCATAGATACAGCTATCGAAGCCATCAAAAAAGGAGCTTACGATTTCATCGAGAAACCGCTGGACCTGAACCGGATTCTGATTACGATCAAAAACGCAACGGACAAAAACCAGCTTATCGAGGAGACCCAAAAGCTAAAAACCAAAGTCAGTAAGAAATACGAGATGATCGGCCATTCGGATGCATTGAATCATATCCGTATCATGATCGATAAAGTGGCGGTTTCCGATGCCCGGGTACTCATCACTGGACCGAACGGTTGTGGTAAAGAATTGGTAGCCCATCAGTTGCACGAAAAAAGTCACCGTAACGACAGAGCTTTTATAGAAGTCAACTGTGCAGCTATTCCTTCGGAGCTGATCGAAAGCGAACTGTTCGGACACGAAAAAGGATCGTTCACTTCGGCGATCAAACAGAAGAAAGGGAAATTCGAACTAGCCTCGGGAGGGACTTTATTCCTCGACGAAATCGGGGATATGAGCCTGGAAGCACAGGCTAAAGTACTCCGGGCCTTACAGGAAAATAAAATCAGCCGGATCGGAAGCGACACGGATATTCAGATAGATGTGCGGGTCATCGCAGCAACCAATAAAAATCTGAAAGAAGAGATTGCCAAAGGACGGTTTCGGGAAGATTTATACCACCGTCTGAGTGTTATAATTATCGAAGTCCCCCCTTTGAAAGACCGTCCGGAAGATATCGACGAGTTAGTGACCTATTTTCTGGAAACCATTTGCAACGAAATGGGGATAGCACAAAAAAATATTACACCGGAAGCTTTACAAGCGCTGAAAAGTTACGAATGGACCGGAAATATCCGTGAACTCCGCAACGTCGTCGAACGTTTGATTATTCTCGGAAGCCCGACAATCACAGCAGAAGAAGTCAGCATGTATAAATAACCCCGATTCATGGATAAATTTCATCTCGTCATCACCGGCCGGAGAAATACCGGAAAAAGTTCTATCGTCAACACGATTTTACAACAGGACAAAGCCGTTGTCTCCCCCATTGCCGGCACGACAACAGACCCGGTAAAGAAAAGTTATGAAATCCCGGGAGTTGCATCGGTCGTTTTAATCGACACTGCCGGAACGGATGACGAAGGTGAACTCGGGGAATTAAGGGTAAAAAAAACGTTCGAAACCATCCGGCAAGCCGATGCAGCCTTACTGGTGATCACCGGCAACCGATTCGGTCATTTCGAAGAAATACTGACCGAAGAATTTCAAAAGTTAAAACTTCCTTTTTTGATCGTACACAATAAATCGGACCTGGAACCTTTACAGGAGCAACTTCGGGAAAAACTCTTGCAAAAATACGGTACCCCGGTTATCGGTTTCTCCACTTGCCAGGCTAAAAGAGAAATGCTGATTCAAAAAATCGGCACTTTGGTAAACCGGCAAAATTCTTCCTCTCTGTTAGGGGATCTGGTTTGTCCCGGCCAAGTGGTTATGCTGGTCACCCCCATCGATTCGGAAGCTCCGACAGGCCGGATGATCTTGCCTCAGGTACAAATGTTAAGAGAGATATTGGACCGGCATGGTATCGGTATTGTCGTCCAACCCGAAGAAATCACGACTTATTTTCAGCGGAATTCGTTACGACCGGACCTGGTAATCACAGATAGTCAGGTATTCGGCAAAATAGCCCCCTGGATTCCCCAGGATATTCCTTTCACCAGTTTCAGCATTATTCTGGCACACCATAAAGGCAATTTCGACCGATATCTGGCCGGGACCTCCCGCATCCCGGAACTGAAAGACGGCGACCGGATTCTTCTGCTCGAATCCTGTTCCCATCATGTTTCCTGTGAAGATATCGGCCGGGTCAAAATCCCCGCCCTTCTTCGCAAGTATACCGGAAAGCAGCTGGAATTCGACCATATCGCCGGCTTAGACCGGATCGAACGTCCGATAACGGATTATGCCCTGATCATTCAATGCGGAGGCTGTATGATCACAGCCACCCAATTGCGCCACCGTCTGCAACCGGCCATCGATGCCCGGATTCCGGTCAGCAACTACGGCATGACTATCGCCTGGCTCCAGGGCATTTTCGACCGTGCAACTCAGGTATTTACTTGTTATCGTCCCAATCCATCCGTTTAAATCCTTGCCCCATAATCTCCTGAGCATTCAGGATCATGGTAAAAGCATGAGGATCGATATGCTGGATGGCCCGTTGCAAAGTAGTCACCTCTTTACGGTTGACGACCGTCATAATCATTTCTTTCTCCGAACGGTTCCACATCCCGTTGACCGGTACGATAGAGCCGCCCCGGTGTAATTCCGAAAGTATAAACCGACGTAATTCTTCTGTTTTTTCGGATATGATGAAAAAAGTTTTATCGCTGGAATACCCACCGATGACAATATCGATTACTTTCCCCATAATAAAAATAGTGATCAGGGAATAAAACGGAGTTTTCCAATCCGGGAAAGCCACAAAACCCAATACCACGATAATCAGGTCGACAGTCATCTGCATCATCCCCAAAGGCCTGCGGGTCAATTTATGTAATACGGCAGCCAAAACATCCGTACCGGCACTCGAAGAACGGGTCTTGAAAATCAATCCGGCTCCGACTCCGATAACCACACCTCCGAAGATACTGGCCAACAATACCCCTTCCTTCGTTGCATCGGGATTGTCGATACCTCCTTTGACCAATTGCAGGGGATCATGTGCAAATTCTGCCGTATAGCCACACCAATGTTCCAGAGCCCACGGAAAACCGTCGGCAAACAAAGCTACCAACCAAAAGCAGATAAAAGTCCTCAAACCGAAATCACGGCCTAATATTTTAAAACCGATCAAACTCAACGGCAGGTTAAAACACAATGCCGCCATACCGATCGGGAATCCCAGTTTCCAGTTCAAAATGGTAGAAATACCATAAATTCCTCCCGGAACGATCTGGTAGGGAGTCATGAAAAAAGTGTAACCGGTCGCTATCACCATAGATCCCAATAAAAGAGTTCCCCAAGTTTGAAACCACCGGGCCGAAAAAATTTTTTCCTTGTAGAAGGAAACTTTTGTAACATTCATAATCAGACAATTAAATTACACGCTGTAAAAAACGATCGCCACCTCCACCACCTCTCCCAATTCGCGCGCAAAGATACCACCCGCTTCAACAATAAAACATGACATTTGTCATCCTTTTACACGAATCGGAGAGGGATAAAACATAAAATACCGGGGTTATGCAATCGTTGGAACACTTAACAATCCTCAAAACCTCATTTTCTTCCGTTAAAAAAACTATCTTTGCCCATAAATGTCATAGAAAATAGCTATAATTGCACAAAATTTTGTGTTTTGTGCAATTTAAAGTCACAACCGCAAGATTTATGAGAACAAAATTAAGTAAGACAAAGAATAAAATCATACATGTTGCCAAGTCTCTTTTCTCAGAAATGAGCGTTTATAAAGCAACGATGAATGATATTGCTCAGGCAGCAAACATGAGTCGGCGGACTTTATATATGCATTTTAAGAGTAAAGAAGAGATTTATCACTATGTAGTCGAGGATCATGTCAAAGACATTAATGAGAAATTGCAGAAGGCCGCAGACTCTGCACTTCCTCCCGACCGCAAATTAAAATTATATATTTTAGCGCGGTTCAATGTGATCGACAATCTGGTCCGTCAGAACAAATACATCCGTTATGATTTTATTTTCAACAATTTGCGAGTTGAACAGTTGCGTAAGGGTATCGATATGAAAGAACGGCAATTGCTAACCCGTATCTTGCAGAACGGTAAAGAGCAAGGCCTCTTCAATATCAATAATCCTTCCTCATTCGCAAAAACGCTGCTGATTATGTTCAAAAGTCTGGAGCAACCCTTTATTATCATCGGGCACCGGAAAAGGAATTATCAGTCGCTGCGTGAATATGTCGACTTACTATTTAATGGAATATTAAACAAAGGCTGAGGATATGGCATACTTCTTGTTAGCACGAAGGTTTGATGTCAAAATCACAGCTAACAGAAACATAATGCTAAATCTATGGAATTGTTTATCAACAAAATTTCCCACTATTTACCGGACTCTGTGGTTCCTAATTCTTACTTCAAGGAAGTAAACGGTCTGGACGACGAATGGATTTATTCCCGGACCGGTATCAAAAACCGCAGTAAAGCAGCTGCAAATGAAAACACCAATACGATGGGGATAAAAGCAGTGGATCTTGCCACCACCGATTTGCCTTATCCCATGGAGGAAATCGATTTAATCATCGCAGCAACCTATTCCCCCTACGATACCGTTGCCACCCCGGCCCATATGGTGCAACGCCGTTATCACATCGAGCATGCCAAATGTGTGAGTGTTTCCTCAGCCTGTTCTTCTTTTATCAATGCGATGGAAATTGCACAAGGCTATTTTGCTCTGGGGAAAGCGACCAAAGCCCTGATCATCGGAGCAGAACACAACACAGCTTATGCCAACGAAAACGATCCGCAAAGCGGCCACCTATGGGGAGACGGTGCTGTAGCGTTTTTTGTCTCTGCCGGGAATTATAGCGGGCATGATCCCCGAATTATCGATATCTATACCCAAGGTCTGGGACACATCGGCAAAGCAGCCGAAGCGGTGTATCTCCGCCCACAGAACGGTGGCATCGGAATGCCTGAAGGACGCGATGTATTTATCAATGCCTGTCATTATATGGTCGAAGCTTTAGAAAAGGTAACCCAAAGTTATGGTAAGACTGTCCAGGATTTGAATTGGATTTCTTCGCATCAGGCCAACCAGCGCATTATCAAAACGATAGCCAGGCAAACCGATATCCCGGAGGAACGTTTTCTGATGAATATCGAACAACGAGGTAACACCGGCAGCCCGAGCTGTGCCATCTCTCTCTCCGAAAACCTGCATAAAGTGAAACCCGGAGACCTGGTCGGCCTTACCGTTTTCGGCGGGGGCTACTCCTGCGGAGCAATGCTGTTACAGTTCTAAAAGCTGAGTGTATAATTAAAACGTCCTATAATCTGAAAAAGGGAGAAAAGAAGAGTAACCTTCAATTCTCCCTTTCTTTAATTTTATGGCAGGTATATTTTTTCTTTCTATTCCGATTCCGGGTTTTGTGCTGTCCGACCGGTTCGCCTGGACCGGTCCGTTAAGGCTTTCCTTCACTGACCGGCGGAACTCCTCACTCCGCAAAAAACTTTACGTTACGTTTCCGTCAGACACCACCGGCCGGCCGTTCGGAAAACCTAACCGGACCCTCGTTCCTGCTCCAATGGTCTTCCGCCATAAAACCCTGCATCTTCCGTCAGCACTACAGGGCAAAGAAGGAAAGT
>NZ_CFKYFN010000093.1:0-3396 GCF_985060555.1 Odoribacter sp.
CCCGTATTCCTAACGGGCACATGATAGGTGTTATTCTTGCATTTGTCTATGGCTACGGGGGAATGTTCGCAGCCGGAAATATGTCCCTTGCAAATCTCTATCCGATTACAGCGAGTATGGGACTGATCCAGTACCGAAGCCATGATGCGGCTGTTCATTGGAATATAGGCTTATGCAGCCTAAGTATGATAGTCGTCTTATTGATTTCTGTGGCTATTGTAGTTACAACAAAAAATGTTTCATCCGCAAAAGTTGTTAAAAAGCCGAAAAAAACCGCCCTCAAAAAAGGCTGGTAAACAGGAGGACTTACACATGAAGAAAAAAATATTGATTGGGATTGGTGCCGGTGCTTTCGTGGCAATCTGTTTTGGTATTTTCCTGCTTTCAGGTGCAGGCAGCACCTATTACTATTCACAGATCGACAACACCAAGATCGAGCAGACGGGATCTGCCGGAGGTGTAATTAACTTTGGGGGAAGCATGGACTACTCCTACACGCTGCGTTGTTATGACGAGGACGGAAACGAAAAGGACATTACCTTTGGAACATCGAGGGAATTGAAAGAGGACGCCTTTATTCGTCTGACGGTAATGCCCATTCGTGGAGTGCTGGAATGGGTTGAAGTTCAGTATGACGAGCTTCCCACAGCCGTACAAAAAGAATATACAGCACCGCAATAAAGAGAATAGATAATTGATTATCACCTAAAATATAGCTGCCGCACGACGGCAAAAGAAAAAAGCCGTCGTATGGCGGAAAACAATATTCCCTACAAGGTGCGGGCGGCACTGCTTCTGGTGCCGCTGAATACACCAATGCCTATCGGAGCAGTGACTCAATCCTTGTGGTACATTGCAGTTCGTTCCGGGGACGTCCACCGGGTGCAGCACTATCTTCGCACAGAAAGGGATACCGAAGATGGAGCAGTTATCGGCACGTCTGCTGTTAACGGCTGGCATCCTGCTGCTGATCGCAGAAGTGATTTTTGCCATTCTCCAAGTATGGCTCTATACCGACCTTCTCTGGGCGGGTGCGTTTGGATGCCTGATGGCAGCTCTGAACTTTCGGGATTCCAAAAACGACGGCGGCTAAAGCACACGGCATCGTAGTGCACGGTCAATGTGGAAATGCGAGCTACACCCGATTTTCCATATCGAGTGATATAGATTTGGCTTTGGGGGAGGATTGTCTATTGTATGCAAAAAATTGAAGTTGTTGTTCGCATCACGAAGGATCACTGCCCACCGCAAGAGCAGACGATTTTTGAATGGTTCGATTTGATGCGGAATCCCACAGACGCTCTGAGCCGTCCCGATCTGGAAATCAACTTGGAACACCACCGTGTTTTCAAACACGGAACAGAGGTGTACATGAGTCGTTATGAATACGGTGTTTTGAGTTTGATGGCACAGCATCCGGGCAAACTGTTTACAAAGGAGCAGATCTTTGAAGCAGTCTGGCATAAGGACAGCGAAAGCTATTTGAGAGCCGTCACCAGCACGATCGGTCGAATCCGCCAGAAAATAGAGGATGACAAAGATCACCCCCGTTATATTAAAACGGTTTCCAACATTGGATATCAATTTGTCCCATCATCGGAATCGGTGCGATTGAATCGCAATCTGTAATAAAAGCCATACCGTGAGATCCTAGTAGGATTCTTCGGTATGGCTTTATCGTTTTCTACGCTGTACGAAATCGGCATCCTTGCATAGATGACCAAGAATATTCTAAAATAGAGATAACTTAATTCAGGAGGTCAAACCATGCAAACATTTGAAGAAGTATTGACCCACTTCCATAGCTTTTTAGAGTCTGCGACCTATTTGGACGTTGTTCCATGCCGCTGGGGATATGTAAGGCTTTTTAATGAAGGCAATCCCATCAATTTCAATGCAATTCTTTGCCGTACACCACAAGAACTATATACGGCATTGGAAAATGATTTGGAAACAGAGATTCAGGTCAGCTTGGGAATCGACTGAATTGGTATAAAATTGGTTTGCTTTTGGGTTCGTTTTGGTATAGTGACTTTGAAAAATATGCTATACTGTACCACAAGCAAAACATTTTCAGGGATTTTCAATCTTACTGTAAAACTCTGTCAGATGCTTTGCCAGTGTGCGGGTCGAGTCCATTAAGGTCTCTCGCACCGCTTCTGGACAGGAAAGATAGATTCGATTGAACTCTTTTAACTCTATTTCCGTTTTACCCATCCCCGGAGTAATCAGCGCATCAAGCGAAACCGGCAAAACACGAGCAATCGCCAAAAGAATTTCATAAGATGGATTCATGCTGCCTTTTTCAATGTTGGCGATATGCTTCGTTGAAACATGGCAGCGTTCAGCAAGTTGTTCTTGTGTTAAACCTGCCAGCTTGCGCTCCTTGCGAACCTTTTCTCCAAGTACTTTCAAGTCAGAATTCGGCATCATCGTTCACCTCAATAGTATTGTATCGTTCTGGTGAATGACGCGGTATAACCTTGTATTTCCTGTGAATAGGAAGTATAGTGCCGATTTTTACATTTCCCGGTCGAGTTATAAAAAAACGGTAACTCGTCTGGGTGATTCTACGCGCCATCTGATCACAGTTGCCGTTTGTGGAGGTAACTGTGATTTTTTATTGGGGTAACGCATCAAAAAAAGCCTGTCTGCTGCCGTAAGCCAGACCGCCCTGAAGCAAGCACAATCGTTCCGTTCCACCATCCACAATCGTGCCGATGTGTTATATTGCGCCAGCTTCCCGCCATGGGAGGCTGGCGTTTTTGCGCTTTTGGAGCCAAAATGCCGCAGTCCACCGTTTCTCCTATGATATAGCAGCAAACTTTATATTTGGGAGGGAAAGTCATGCTCGATCATAAGAAGAAAGCAATTACGGAACACTGGCAGTTTTGCCCCAAGTGCAACTTAAAACTTTATCGAATGACCGCCGACTGCACTGGATTCATCCATATAAAATGCTGGCGTTGCCGGAAAATGTTATGGCTCGACCTTTCCATTCGGGCCAAGTAAACATCAGTTTTATAAAACAATCGGGTGCACTGCACTCTGAATATGGACTGTTAGCACCGAGCAACGGGCCATTGCCATAAGGCAATGTATGAAACGTAGCACCAAATGGCCGGGCAGCAGCTTGACTGAAAGATTTTCGCTTGAAAATCCTTCGGTTGGCTGTTGTCCGGCTATTTTTTTATAGCTTCAGATGGCCTGCTCCCGAAAAGGAGCAGGTTTTATGTTTGCCCTCTTTTCGTGGCTGCCCCAGATGGCGAAATATCCGTAGTATCTCCAAATTTTCGACATTTCACGTTTTATCGAAAATTTGGAGGTTACACATGGGCTTTAATTATGGTTTGGAAAAGAAGAACTTTGACCGTCAGTGGGCTATCATGCGCAAGC